>JAFRPB010000135.1 GCA_017429345.1 Clostridia bacterium
GGCACGCACCTTGCTTGCATCTTCTCCGTCATATCGTCCAAAAATCCCTTGAAAGGCGACAGCCTTCCTGCGGTCTTTTTGAACAATCTGACGAAAAATCTGACGGCGCAATCTGCGCACCGGAATTAATCAGCGCTTACCAAGAGCGGGATCGCATTTTCACAGAACGACTTCAAACGTCGTCTCTCCGTCTTTGCAGTCGACGGATATCTTTCCCCTGTGCTTTTCCGTAATCGCCTTTGCGATGGCAAGACCGAGCCCGAAACGGTTTTCCGCGGTGCCGGTACGCGCTTCGTCCGCCCGGTAAAAGCGTTCGAAAATCTTTTCCCGCTGTTCCGGCGGGATCGGTTCGCCGGTATTCGAAACCCGAAGCACGGTTTTCTTCTGCCCGTCTTTAAAAAGCTTTACCCGGACCGTACCGTTATCCACGCTGTGTTTGACGGCGTTGTCGATCAGGATCGCCGCGAGCTGTTTGATCTCGCTCTCCGTTCCGTGTATCGTGACGCCCGGCTGCACGTCGGCGTCGATCAGGATCCCCTGCTCAAACGCGACGCTCTCAAACGTCATCGCCATCCCCTCCACCGCCGCGCTCAGATCGAAATCCGTCATGACGGCGGCGTTTTCATCCGCGTTATCAAGCTTCGCGAGCGTCAGCAGGTTCAGAACCAGCTCCTTCATGCGATCCGTCTCCGAACGGATATAGCTGAGCCACTTATTCTCTCCGATCTCGTTCTCCAGCATTTCCGCGTTCGCGGCGATCACGGTCAGCGGCGTTTTCAGCTCATGGCCCGCGTCGGAAATAAACTGCTTTTGCTTATTGAAGGTGTCCTCCGCGGGCTTTGCGATCCGCGACGCGATCAGCCGCGCGATGACAAAAGAAACCGCCGCCGCTGCAAGGAACAGCAGCACGGAAACAAGCAGGATGTTTTTTATCGCCTTCACCGTCTCGGCGCTCTCGACCAGAACGACGACCTCGCCGGTCAGCGTTTTTTCAAAGCTGTAGAACAAGCCGCCGATCATTCCTTCACGACGCTTCTCCTGCCGGACCTCATCCGCGTATTCCGCAGCTTCCATCGCGTCCACGCCGATCTCGCCGTCGGTATAGGCGGTCTTGAAGCCGGAGCGCGAATAGACGACGGCATAATAGCCGTCCGGCGAGATCACATCCGGCGGCATATTATCGTCGGATTCAAAGATCGCATCGAACATATCGAAGCGTTTCGCGATCCTGCCGGCGGTTGCGCAGGCGGAGTTGACGCTGTTGTTGACCGCGATCATATCGACCACGAGAAGCTGCGCAAAAAACAATATGCTGAGCACGACCGCGATCGCAAGGGTGATTTTATTTTTCAGTCTCCTGATCATTGCGCGATACTCTCCATAATATAGCCGACGCCGCGGATCGCCTTGACGGCGCAGCGCGAAACGCCGATGAAGTTCATCTTTTTACGGATAAAAGATATATATACTTCCACATTATTATATTCCGCCTCGCTGTCGTAGCCCCAGATCTTTTCGGCGATCTGCTCTCGCGTCAGGACTCTGCCGGGATTTCGCATAAAGTATTCCGTGAGCTGGAATTCTTTCGCCGCCAGCTTCATCGTCTTGCCCGTCCCGACACAGGAAAGCTCGCAGTTTTTGACGTTCAGCTCCATATCGCCCACCGTCAGCACAGAGACCTCGGCGATCTCTCCCTTTCGGCGGGATACCGCGCGCAGGCGCGCGAGAAGCTCCTTCATCTCAAAGGGCTTTGTCAGATAATCGTCCGCGCCGTAATCAAGCCCGGTGACCTTGTCGTCCAGCTCGGCGCGTGCGGTCAGCATCACGATATGACTGCCGATCTTTTCACGGCGCAGTTCTTCAAGCACCCTGAAGCCGTTCATTTTCGGCAGCATAACGTCCAATAATATGATATCATATATTCCCGTCAGCCCCTGATACAGCCCCGATTCACCGTCGAACTCCACGTCTACGGTATAGTTTTCTCTCTGCAAAGTCGCCTTCAGCACGTCGGCCAGCGCATATTCGTCCTCAACGATCAGTATTCTCATCTTTTTCGCCGCCTTTTTCAATGGATTTAATTTCAGTATAACATGTTTTCTTGAAAAAAACTTGAAATATTTAAATTTTTTCAATTTTCATTCAATCTTCCGGGGGTAAACTGCATCACAAGAGGTCCGGGGAAGACCTCGAAATACAATTTCTGAAGAAAGGAAATGCGAATCATGGAAAACAACAATTATTATCCTTACGGATCGCAAAACAATGCAAACGGCGAAAATGAGGCGAATTCCTTCCGGGAGAACGGATATACCGGGGCTACCCCGGGCGAACCTTCCGCCGAGATTCACACGGAAAACTTCAGTTCGCATACCGAACCGGAAAATACGGACCCCGCGCAGCCGCGGCAGGATACGGAACAGTTTTCTTCTTACGCCGGCAACAGAACCGCTTACACGGCCGGCGGCGCCTATCGGAGCCCATACGGCGCAGACAGCTTCAATCAGAACCCTTACGCACGGCAGCAGACCGGTTACCCTTACGCCGGCCAGCCCGTGAAGCCGAAAAAAGAAAAGAAAGCGCATCCCTTCGCGAAAAAGCTCGGCACGGCGGCGGCGGTCGCAGCAGTCTTCGGCATTGTCTGCGGCGTTCTGTTCCAGATGACGAGCGGCATTACAAAACGCGTTTCGGGCAGCGGGAATACAGTTTCGACCGTCATTACCACGGCCAAAGGCTCCGATGAGACCTACGACGTCTCCGAGGTCGTCAAGAATGTGATGCCCGCGATGGTATCCATCGATATCACCGCCACGCAGACAGTGCAGAACCCGTTCTCTTTCTTCGGCAGCAGAAGCTACCAGCAGGAAGTTACCGGAAGCGGCTCCGGCATAATCATTTCACAGACGGACGACAGCCTTTATATCGCGACGAATAACCACGTTATTGAAGACGCGAATTCGATCACCGTGACCTTCTCAAACGACAAAACGGCAAAAGCCACAGTCAAGGGCACGGATCCAGACGCGGATCTTGCGGTGCTTCAGATCCCGCTTGACAGCATTGAGGAAGCAACGCTTGAGGCGATCAAGGTCGCAGTAATGGGCAATTCCGATTCGCTGCAGCTCGGCGAACCCGCCATCGCGATCGGTAACGCGCTCGGTTACGGTCAGTCCGTCACGGTCGGCCATATCAGCGCAATGCAGCGCAAAGTACAGCTTGAGGACAGAACCATGACCCTTTTGCAGACCGACGCGGCGATCAACCCCGGCAATTCCGGCGGCGCGCTGCTCAACAGCAAGGGCGAGGTCATCGGCATCAACTCAGTGAAGTATGCGTCCACCGATGTTGAAGGTATCGGCTACGCGATCCCGATCAGCGACGCGATCCCGATCATCAATGCGCTCGTCAACGGCACCGCGCTGCCGGAATCGGAGCAGGCGTATCTGGGCATCAGCGGCATCGACGTCACCGAGCAGTATCAGACGCGCTTCGGTCTGCCCGAAGGAATCTATATCGAGGAAGTCACCGAAGGCTCCCCCGCAGCAAAGGGCGGCGTCAAGGCCTATGATATCATCACTTCGTTCGACGGCGAAAAAGTCGCTACAATGGAAGAACTGACCAACCTGATGGACGGTAAGAAGGCGGGAGACACCGTATCGATCACCGTGATGCGTTCCTCGAATAACGCATACTCTCCCGTCGAATTGACGGTAACGCTCGGCTCCGTTTCCAACAAGCCCGAAAAGAAGGATTCCGGATCGGGTCAGAACGGCGGCAGCGGGAACTACGGAGATTACGGCGACTACGGCGATTACGGCGATTACGGCGATTACGGCATAGACGATTTCTTCAACTTCTTCGGATAAGACGGTTTCCGGCCTGACGGCCGCGCCGGGATGTCGACGATATCGCATTTTCTTATCTGACCGCGGCTGACGTCGTCCGCCATCCGCTGGTGCAGAAGATCGTCAAAGCCTATGACGCCTACGAGGCGGCGAAGGCCGGACGCAAGAGTTCCGGACGGCCCGCGCCCGCGCAGGCACATTTCCGCAGGAAATCCGCGGAGAAAGGAACGGACTGATGTCTGTCATCTGTACCTGGGAGATTGAGAATTCCTACGAGGAACAACCTTTTTCCTTCGACGCCGAGGCGCTGATCGGCGAGA
>JAFRPB010000136.1 GCA_017429345.1 Clostridia bacterium
ACTGACCGGGACGGCAACGTCCCGGTCAGTCGATCGTTAAGTGAAAAATAAAAAATAAAAAGTGAAAAATTGATGATGGGGCTCCGCCCCATACCTCATTATAGAAGTGAGTCTGCTTTTTTGTTGCGAACCTTTGGGTACCATTATTGTCCATTTCTTACCCGAAAAGTACCCTTGCCTAATATATAATAAAAAGGCGCGAAGCGCTTTTCCGCAATTCTTCATTTTTCACTTTTCATTTTTCATTTATACACAACGCCCGTCTGCCGCTCGGCAGACGGGCGTTGTGTTTTCGTGAATCATTCAGCCGCGATCTGCGTCTCGGGCTTCGGCTCGAGCTTCGCCGCGATACGAAGGATCGTGCGCGCGTCGCCGGATTTCACCTTGCCGTCGCCTGATACGTCCGCCAGCTTTTCCTGCAGCGCAGTGAGCTTTTCGATCTTTGCCGCCGCTCTGAGCGCGAGACGCGCGTCGGAGGAGTTGATTTTTCCGTCGCCGTTTACGTCGCCGAGCGTGAAAGTCTGCCCGGCCGGCTTTTTCGGAACGGTCACACTGCCGATCAGGATCTTCGACGCGTCCTCGATCAGTTTGACCGGGAGCTCAAACGGTTTATCCCCGTCGAAGGTAAACGTCGGGCTGTCGAAAGTCTCGATCACTCTGCCGTCTGTGCCGCAGAGCTTATACTCAAACGCGCATTCGCCGTCGATCGGCGCGCCGCTCTGATTCGTCACGCGGATCACCGCGATCTTCGAGCCGTCACCGTCGGTTCTGATCTCAACTTCTGCCGCAAGCCCTTCGGAAGCGAAATCCTTCTGAACGGTAACGCCGTTCTTCACCTCGGTATTGCTCTCATCATAGTCGTAGCCTGCCGCCGGGGCGATCTCGCCGAAGGATACCTTCGCGGGCGTGTCGACCGTCTGTTCGCCGGCCTTGATCACGGCTGAGATGATTGTAAACTCCTTATCGCTCAGGTCCGCGCTGAGAGGGACTTCGGCGTCGACGATTTTTTCGCCTTTTTCATCGTAGCAGGTAAGTCTGATCTGCGTGGTATCCTTCACGGGCTTGCCGGATTCGTTGGCGACCTCGATATATACGCTGCCGTCCCCCGCGGGAATAAATTGACGGATCGTCAGCCCGTTTGACGTATAGGGAAGCGCGGGCTCAAACGCGATCACGGGCAGGTGCTGCTCGGGAACGTCGATCTTGCCGACGAGGATCTTCGTAGCGCCCTCGGGTAGCTTCACGGGGATCTCAACGGGACCGTTGTCGAAATTGAACGCCGGCGCGATGACCGTATCGATCACTCTGCCGTCGTCGCCGCAGATCTTGTATTCCACGGTGCATTCGCCTTTGACAAGTGTGTCTCTTGTGTTTTCGAGAGTTATGACGGCGGTCTTTTCGCCGCCCTGCTCCTGCTTGACGTCAACCGAGGCGGAAATGCCGTCGTAAGCATAATCCTTCTGCACGCTCACGCCGTTCTTCTTTTCGGTCTTGCCGTCTTCGTAATCATAGCCCGCGTCGGGCCTGATCTCGCCGAAGGATACCTTCGCGGGGTCGACGACCGGCGAGCCGCCGGCCTTGATCTCGGTCGTAATGACCGTAAATTCCTTATCTCTCAGGTCCGCGTTGAGCGACGCCGTAACGTCAACGACTTTTTCACCCTTTTCATCATAGCAGGCAAGGCTGATCTGCGTCGTATCCTTCACGGGCTTGCCGGATTCGTTGACGACCTCGATCTGAGCGCTGCCGTCCTCAGCGACGGTAAATCCGCGGATCGTAAGGCCGTTCGACGTATAGGGAAGCGCGGGCTCGAACACTGTCCCCGCCGGGGTCTGTTCGGGAACCTCGATTTTGCCCACGAGGATCTTTGTCGCGTTTTCCGGCAGCTCCACGGGGATCTTCACGGAACCCCCGTCAAAGTTGAACTTCGGAACGGCTGCAGATTCAATCACAAGTCCGTCCTCGCCGCAGATCTTATATTCAAGAGCGCAATCTCCCTTGATATCGCCGTCCTTCCCGGGCGAAACGGTGATCACGGCGCTCTTTTCGCCGTCTTTTCCGGTTTCGATATCAACGGAAGCAGAAACGCCTTCGCAGACGTAATCCTTCTGAACGGTCACGCCGTCCTTTTCTTCCGTACTGCTTTCGTCATAATCATATCCTTTTTCGGGAACGATCTCGGCGAAAGTCACCTTCGCGGGCTGGTCGATCGACTGATCGCCCGCCTTGATCTCGGTGTAAATGATCGTGAACTCGCCGTCGCTGAGATCTGCGGCGAGCTTGATCCCGGCGTCAACGATCTTTTCGCCGTTGTCGTCATAGCAGGTCAGCGGGATCACGGTCTCGTCGTTTACGGGGCTCCCGGACTCGTTCGCGACCTCGATATAAACGCCGCCGTCCCCCGCCGGGATAAACACGCGGATCGTCAGGCCGTTGGACGTATAAGGCAGCGGCGGGTCGAACTTGATCGCGCGGGGCAGCGGGAAGCCGCAGCGGTCGCATTTCTGATCGCCGTTCTCATCGATATGGCCGGGCGCGGGGATCTTCTTCTGCGCCGTGATCACTTCGCCGCAGACCGCGCAGACGATCCCGTCGGTCAGGCCTGCTTCGGTGCAGGTCGGTTCTTTGCCGGAAACGGTCTTTTCCGTATGGGCGGTCTTCTCAATAAACTCGCCTTTCGTCCCGCCGCAAATGGTGCAGGTAAAGGTCATTCTGCCCTCTTCTGTGCAGGTCGCTTCCTTCTCGATTATGCCTTTGTCCCAGGAATGCGAACCCTGTTCAACCTCACCGCACAGTTCGCATTCTCTGTGATGGTTCTGGGCTTCTATCATCCACGGTCCGAATTGATGTTGTCCGGTTGGCGGGATCGGCTCCTGCGCCTCAAGGATCGCTCCGCAGACTGCGCAGACGGTCCCTTCCGTCAGACCCGCTTCGGTGCAGGTCGGATCTTTGCCGGGAACGGTCTTTGGCGTATGCGCGGTTTTTTCGATGCTTTCGGCTTTCGTCGCGCCGCAGACGGTGCATGTATAGGTCTTCTCCCCGTTCTCGGAGCAGGTCGCTTTCTTCGTAACTTTGCCTTTATCCCAGGTATGCGCGGCGGTCTCAACGTGCGAGGGATCGTTCGCGCAGACTCTTTTGTGCGTTTCATCGTCGACTTTTTCCCACGCGCCGTACGCGTGTCCGGTCGGCGGAATCGGCTCCTGCGTGCGAAGGATCTCACCGCAGACTCCGCAAACGACGCCCTCGCCGCAGCCCGCCTCGGTGCAGGTCGGATCTTTGCCGGGAACGACCTTCTCCGTGTGCGCCGTTTTCGCGATCGACTCTGATTTCAGGGCGCCGCAGACGGTACACGTATAGGTCTTTTCACCCTCCGCGGAGCAGGTGGCTTTTTTTGTCACTTTGCCGTTATCCCATATATGCGCGGCGGTCTCGACGTGCGAAGGATCGTTCGCGCAGACTCTTTCGTGCGTTTCATCGTCCAGTTTTTTCCATTCGCCGTAAGCGTGTCCGAGCGCCGGGATCGGCTCCTGCGTCTCGATGACCGCTCCGCAGACGGCGCAGACGACGCCGTCGCCGTAACCGATCTCGGTGCAGGTCGGCTCTTTGCCGGGAACGGTCTTGGGCGTATGCTCCGTTTTACCGATGCTCTCGGTCTTCGTCGCGCCGCAGGCGGTGCAGGTATAGGTTTTCTCGCCGTCTTTCTCGCAGGTCGCCTTCTTTGTAACCTTGCCTTTATCCCACGTATGCGCGGCGGTCTCGACGTGCGTCGGATCGTTCGAGCAGACTCTTCTGTGCTGCTTTTCGTCGAGCTTCGTCCATTCGCCCCACGCGTGGTCGGTCGCGGCGATCTTCTCGGTTTTTGTCGCCTTGCAGACCGTGCAGGTGTAAGTCTTCACGCCGTCTTTTTCGCACGTCGCATTCTTTGTGACCTTGCCCTTATCCCAGGTATGCGCGGCGGTCTCAACGTGCGAAGAGTCGTTTGCGCAGACGCGCTGATGCTGTTTGTCGTTCAGTTTCGTCCATGCGCCCCAGTCGTGACCGGTCGCGGTGATCGGCTCGGTCTTCGTTTCGCCGCAGTTCGCGCAGGTGAAGGTCTTCTCGCCGTCTTCCTCACAGGATGCCTTCTTCGTGACCTTGCCCTTATCCCATGCGTGATCTCTGACGGTGATCGTATACGACCCTTCGGCAGTCTCGCCGCCGGCTTCCGAGACTTGGATCACAAAGTCAAACGTACCTTTTTTCGTCGCCTTGCCGGAGATCTTGCCGGTCTTCGCGTTGAGCTTGAGGCCGTCGGGCAGCTTGCCGGACAGAACGGACCAGGTCAGCGCTCCGCCGTTACCGGCGGTCGCTTTGACCTGCGCGCTGTAGCTCGCGCCCATGCAGGTATCCTTGAGCGAGCCGGTCGTGACCGTCGGGGGCGACGCCATCGGCGTGCCGGTAAATTCTACTGTCTCATTGCTAGTTACGATATGCGTATCGGTTTCAAGAACTATATGATACGTCCCAGGGAGAAATGAATTGCTCGAAAAACCGGTCATCCATCCCGGCCCTTCAAGTTCAGCGTCATCCATATGTCCACCCAGCTTAACGAGACCGTCACGATATAAATCATAGGATTTCGTTCCGTCTTCCATTACTAGTAAGAGTGCATTCGGGAATCCCCACGGACCTTCCCAAACTCCGTCCTTATACAAACCGACATAAACAGAAATCGCGAAACCGGTTCCGATCGGAATTTCGGAAACAGGCTCATGATAACCGCCCCCATCTTCCAGGTAAAATACCGGTTCCATATCTTCGTTTATTTTCTCTGCAGAAAACGCCGTGACGGGGAACACCGTCGCGATCATCAGCAGAGACAGCAGAACCGCAAGCATCCGTTTTGAACGTGTCATAAAAATCGCTCCTTTGCTTTTCTTGTACATTCGCAGTATAACACACGATCGGCCAAAAAGATATACTGAATTCGAAATATAGTCCGATTTTGTACTCAAATACTTTATTACTCAAGTACCGCGCCGCGGGAGACCGGCCCGACCAGACGCGCGTAACGCGCGAGCCAGCCCGTCTGCACGGGGCATTCCGGGATCACGAGGTTCTTTCTGCGCTCCGCAAGGACTTCGTCGGGCACCTCAAGGGTGATCGTGCGGTTCTTTATGGAATAAGAGACGGTATCGCCGTTTTCGACGAGGGCGATATTGCCGCCGAGCGCCGCCTCGGGCGAGACGTGGCCGACCACTCCCCCGCGCGAAAGCCCGGAGAAGCGTCCGTCGGTGATCAGGGCGATATCCTTATCCATGCCCATGCCGCACATCAGCGCGGTGAGCATGAGCATCTCCTGCATGCCGGGGCCGCCCTTCGGTCCCTCGTAGCGCAGAACGATCACGTCGCCGGGCACGATATCGCCGAAGATCATCGCGTTCAGCGCCTCCTGATGGCTGTTGAACACCTTCGCGGGGCCGGAATGCTCGAACATATTCGGATCGACGCCCGCGGTCTTGATGACGGCGCCGAGGGGCGCGAGATTGCCGTAAAGCACCGCAAGGCCGCCGTCCGGCGTATACGGATCGTCAAACGGACGGATCACCGAAGCGTCCGTCACGGCGGCGTTCGCGACGTTTTCGGCGAGCGTTTTGCCAGTGACAGTCTCCTGATCACCCCAGAGCACGCCCCGGTCGATCGCCTGTTTTATCACGGCGGAAACGCCTCCCGCAGCGTCGAGGTCGACCATCAGGTGCGGACCGGAGGGCGAGAGCTTGACGAGATGCGGCGTCTCGCGCCCGATGCGGTCGAAATCGTCAAGGGTGATATCAATGCCGGACTCGTGCGCGAGCGCAGGCAGGTGCAGCGCCGTATTCGTCGAGCAGCCGAGCATCATATCGAGCTTGATCGCGTTATAATAGGATTCTTTCGTAATGATATCCGACGGTTTCACGTCGTATTTCGCGAGCTCCACCGCGCGCATGCCGGAACGTTTCGCCATATGATACCGCTTCGCGCTGACAGCGGGGACCGTACCGGTGCCGGGCAGCGAGAGCCCGAGCACTTCGGTCATGCACGCCATGGAATTCGCCGTGAACATGCCCTGACAGGAGCCGCAGGTGGGACAGACTTCGTCCTCATAGGCGGCGTATTCCTCACTGTCCATCGCGCCGGCGATGACCTGCCCCGCGCATTCGGCGATGCTCTGCACGTCCACGCGCTTGCCGCAGTAGGAGCCGGGCAGCATCGGGCCCGCGGTCACGACGATAAAAGGCACGTCCACACGCAAAGCGCCCATGATCATGCCGGGGATGATCTTATCGCAGCCGCAGACGAGCACGAGCGCGTCGCAGATGTGCGCCTTCGCCATCGTCTCAACGCTGTCGGCGATCAGCTCACGGCTCGGCAGGGAGTATTTCATGCCCTCCGTGCCCATGACCATGCCGTCGCAGATGCCGATGGTGCCGAATTCCACGGGCGTGCCTCCGCTCATGAGAATGCCGTCCTTCACCGCCTGCCCGATCTTATCAAGATTCGAATGTCCGGGGAAGAAATTCGAATAGGAATTGCACACGCCGATGAACGGGCGGTAGATCTGCTCGTCCGTCAGGCCGGCGCCCTTCATCAGCGAACGCGCGCTGACCTTGGTCTCATCCGCCTTCAATTCGTAACTTCTGAATTCATCCTCGTCAAGAGGTCTTCTCTGTTTCATTTTTATTCCCTCCGTTTTTTTCTTTTATTTTATCATCCCGCACGCAAAATGTCAAAGATTTTTCGCACATTTACACAAAAAACGCACGTTGTTTTTAAAAAAGATTGACATATCAACAGAAAACGGGTATGATAAATGAAAAAAAGAAAAGAAGGTATTCATTATGATCGGACTCGGAAAATGGCAAGGCACCGTCAATGTGCAGATCTTAAGATTCAGCGGCGACGTATTCATTACGATCGCGGACGACGGCGGCAATTACGCGGTCGACATCCAACTGCCGGAACAGCTTCAGAAAGTAAAATTGCGCTTTGACACGATCGAAGAGGTCGGCGACGACGGTCTGAAGGGCAAGGGCAAGCTCCTCACCCCGGCGGGCAGAGAGCTCGGCTTTGAGGCTGCGGTCAATTTCGACGGCGACGAGATGTCCGGTTATCTCAAGATCGCGATCGCGAACATCAAGATCAAGAACGGCCACAGGATCGGATAACCGACAAACGCCATGCAAGAAACAAAAAAACTCCGGCTTTACGCACTGACCGCATGCGCGCTTGCGCTTGCGGTCTTAAGCGCGTATCCCGTCGTATTCGTTAAATGGATCGTCCCGCTGTACGCCGTATGCGTCGCCGTTTTCGTCGCCGCGGCGTTTTTGCTGTTTCTCGCGCTCTTCACGTCAAAGGGAAAAGAAAAACCGATCCTTTTCTCGCTGATCGGCACGGCGGTGTATACCGCGGCGCTGATGGGGATCACTCCCCTGGTCAACAACGTGATCTTCGGCGCGAACGCGCCATGGAACAGCGTTCTCGTCAACGCCGCGCTGCATCTCGTTTTCTGGTTTGTGATGCTGCGGCTGATCCGCAAAAATACCGGCGAGGCTTTTGTATGGAAGCCGCTTTTGTGCGTATTGCTCGTACTCGCCGGGTCGGCGGTCTGCGTCGCCCTTGTCGCGCCGAACATGACCGATCCGTTATTTATGCTGACGCACAAAGAGGAACGGTATTTCGAGGCGTGGTCCGAAGATCAGGCGTTTGCCCGCGATTACTGCGCGGAGCTTGAAAAAGACCCGGGAAAGGATTTCGTGATCCTGAACCTTGCGGATATCCAGCTGACCACGGACGAGGCGATGGGCGAAATGGGCGCGCAGGTCAAACGGTATACCGACCGGCTCGTCGAAGAGGTGCAGCCGGATCTGATTACGCTGACCGGCGACAACGCCTGGTCCGGCAACGCGTATCTTGCTCTGATCCGGATGCTGGAATCCTATGAAATTCCCTGGGCGCCGGTGATGGGCAACCACGACGGGCAGGGCGCGGCCTCCGAGTTCTGGTGCGCCTACAAATTATCGAAAGCGAAGCACTGCCTGTTCAGATTCGGTCCTGAGGGAATGGGCTACGGGAACTACATTATCAATATCACCGAGAACGGCGAGATCATCCATACGCTGTTCCTGATGGACACGCACAGCTATATCGAAGACGAAAACAGCGTCAACGGTCCCGTCGGCGAGGACAATTACGACCATCTCTGGCCGAATCAGTTTACATGGTATACATGGGCACTGGACGGGATCGAAGCCGCCGCGGGCAGGAGCATTGAAAGCACCGTGATCTTCCACATCCCTCTGTATGAGTACAAAACCGCGTGGGAGACCGCCACGGGCGTGACTGACTGGGAATCAGACCGCGACGCGCCGTTTATCGGCGAATATGCGCTAAGCTCCTTCGGCGTGCGTCACGAATACGGCGGCTGGTCCCCGCAGAGCAACGGCTTTTTCGATCTCATAAAAGAAAAAGGCAGTACGAAGAACGTGCTCTGCGGGCACGATCACGTCTGCGATTATTCCGTTCTGTATGAGGGCGTCCGCCTGACTTACGCGCTGAAGGACGGTCCCGGCTGCTACTGGGAGCCGGAGCTGAACGGCGGAACCGTGATCACCGTGGGTTCGTCGGGCAGCGCCGCCGCGGAACAGCACTTTATCCCGGCGGAATAAGAATCATTATTCATAATAAACCGCACTGTAAACAAACTGCGGCGCCTCCCCCGTTTGCAAACACAGATCTCCGCTCGCGCTCGCGCGTCGCGACGATCTGTGCAGCATCCGGGCAAGGCGCCGCCGTCATATTTTTATTGTTATTTTACGGCTTGTCGATCCAGCCGACAAAACCTTCGGCATACTGATCATCCGTGATCGGCGTATAGCGCGTCTGCTCGCTGCCGATATCGTCAAGAAACCCGTTATACGCGCGGTAAATATCGCCTGATTCGTTGTCGACAACGCGCTCGTATTCACCGATCATATCCGAACGTTTTTCCTGCAGGATCGTATCTGCGGTGCTGCGCTCCTCAAACGCTTCGAGAACGGAATCCCCGATATTGGTCTGCCCTTCGGGGGACGCGTTTGTTCCGAGCACGCTGCGCCACTCCTGAATGTAGTAATCGGTGTATTGGAAGGACTGCGCGACGGTCGACAGCACCGGCTGCCAGTTTACAAGCGCTCCGAGAGGCGTCCACTCTGTAAAGATGCAGTTGATCTCCCACATGCCGTAATTCATGCCGCCTGCCCACACGTCGCGGGATTCCATCACAACGGCAGAATAGATGCCTTCGCCCTCCCGGCCGTTCTCTTTGAATACCGCGTACATGGACTGATAATCCCTGATCGGCGTGTACGGCCGTATCGCCTGAAGCTGCTCTTTGTTGTCCGGAACGGTCGAATTCTTAACGGTGAAATACTCCGTTGAGTTTGAGTACACGGTTTCGAAAAACTCTCTGACGGTGCCCTCGGCAAGGTACATATCCGATCCGCCCATCTGCATGTATCGGATGTCTTTCGCAGCGTAGCGGTGATCGAGATTAGACAGACCGATATCGCCGTCCGGATTCGTTACGCGCCAGTAAAGCTGCTGCGCGTTGCCCTGCCACTCCACTTGCCAGCCCTTCGGGATCGTCAACGTGAAATAGACGTTCTCATACTTCTCCCATTCCACGTTTGCCCATTCCGCGGGAGTAACTTTGTAGTCCGTAAACGGTTGTTCGGCCGGGGCGGTCGTCGGCTCGGCGGTCGTCGGCTCGGCGGTCGTCGGCTCGGCGGTCGTCGGCTCGGCGGTCGTCGGCTCGGCAGTTGTAGGCTCGGCGGTCGTCGGCTCGGCAGTTGTAGGTGCGGCGGTCGACGATTCGGCTGTTGTCGGCTCGGCAGTCGTCGTGACTGCGGTCGTCGGTTCGGCAGTTGTCGGTTCGACAGTCGTCGATTCACCTGTTGTCGGCTCGGCAGTCGTCGTGACTGCGGTCGTCGGCTCAGCGGTTATCGGCTCGGCAGTCGTCGTGACTGCGGTCGTCGGCTCAGCGGTTATCGGTGCGGCAGTCGTAGACTCGGCGGTCGTCAGCTCGGCAGTCGTCGTGACTGCTGACGTCGGCTCGTCGGTCGTCGGCGTATCTCCCGGTATTTCGATCAGATCTTCAAGTTTTGCCGCCATGCGCAGCACTTTCCGCGCGTCGGTGGAATTGATTTTGCCGTTGCGGTCTATATCGCATATGTCAAACACCGGATCGTTTTCCGAAATCGCGTCCAGCTTTGCCGCAATTCTCAAAATTTTTCTTGCGTCGGATGAATTCACTTTTTCGTCCCGGTTGGCGTCACCGTAGAAAGCGGCGAAGCTTTGTATGCAGGCGAACGCAAAAATAATCGCAATCAATCCCGTAATCAGGGGCGCCCGTTTGTTTTTCATTCTAATCATTCCTTTCTTGTTTAATAATACCACCGAATGATACGTCTGTCAATGGCGATCAAATATACGGTCTGGTTCGGCGCGCGCGATTTACGCAGCGCCCGACCTGCCGGAGTTCCGGCGCAAGACGAATATCATCAATCAGTCCTCACACTGCGAACGCAAGCGTTTTTTCCGGCTTCGGCTCGAGCTTTGCGGCAATGCGCAGGATCGTTCGCGCGTCGCCCGCCTTGACCTTGCCGTCCTCGTTCACGTCGGCAAGAAGCGCCTTCATTTCGGAGAGCGTTTCAATTTTTGCGGCAGCCCTGAGCGCTGTGCGCGCGTCGGCGGAATTGAGCTTACCGTCCATATTCACGTCGCCGAGGGTGAAATACTGCGTCGGCTCGGTGGACGGAGCTATGGTGCTCGGCTCGGTGGACGGAGCTACGGAGCTCGGCTCGGTGGACGGAGCTGCTGAGCTCGGTTCGGTGGACGGAGCTGCTGAGCTCGGTTCGGTGGACGGAGTTTCTGTGCTCGGTTCGGTGGACGGAGTTTCTGTGCTCGGTTCGGTGGACGGAGTTTCTGTGCTCGGTTCAGTGGACGGAGTTTCTGTGCTCGGTTCGCCCAGCGGCTGATTGTCTTTCTGCGGATCCCGCACGCCGCGCGCGTGACCGGCGTATTCCGCTGAGACGGTCACGTCGGCCGCGGGCATTGTGAAGGTCACGGTCGGTTCAAACGCGTCGGGCAGGGCAACGCCCGTCGTCTTCCAACCGGAGAACGCGAAGCCCGCGGCAGGCGCGTTCGCAGTGATCGTCACAGACGCGCCTGCGGGATACGTGTATACGTCTTTCTCAGCGGTTCCGCCCTCAACGGTCAGTTTATAGACCGGCGCGGTCTTGACGACGCCGTTGTAAGAGGAGCCCGCCGCAACGCCGGCATAACTTTTCACGCTGCCGGAAACGCCGACCGTCAGCGCCGTATCCATGGGCAGCTCCGCGGTCTTCAGAAGGATCCTGCTCGTGTAGCTGACATCCGGCTTTGCGGGATCGGGTTCGCTGTTAAGCTTTTCGACCGTAAAGTCCACGGAAGCGCCTGCGTTTTTGAGCGTGAAACTCGAGGGAATGAGCGTCGTCTCATCCATATAACGGCTGAATTCGAGCTCAACGCCGTCGCTCTTCGCGAAGATGTTTTTGATGTACGGCGCGTCCTTGCAGACAACGCCGATATTCACGGCGGTCTGAGGCGGCAATACCTCAAGCCAGGTATATCCGTCCTGCGTCACGATTTCCTTGATGTTCGTGCAGCTCTGGCTGTCTGCCGGTTCATATCCGTCCGCCCTGACTTCGACGAGCCAGAGTCCCTCGGGAACAAACCATTCATAACGGCCGTCAGCGTCGGAGATCAGCGGATTCGCCGCGCCGAAGATCTCCTCCGCGCCGTCCGCCACCTGCGTTTTGACTCCGTTCACGTTCTGATACAGCGTGACCTCGGCGCCCTCGACGCGGTTGGATGCGACTGCCTCATAGACGTAACCGGAGGGATCGAGTCCGACGCGCGGCGCTTTCATATTGCGTTCGGGCACCTTTTTGCAGTCCTCGTTTTCCGTGACTTCGAGGCCGTTGTTGTAATAGATCCTGCGGATATCGTCCTGCATCATCTCGAGCTCTTTCTGAATATTGCTTTGATAATCGTCGTTGATCCAGTTACCGGCGAAATTGCCTACCGCTGCGATGCCCGAGGTGAGCGGAGTGCCGCCCAGCAGATTGATGACTCCGGTGAACATCGAGGCAGCGAACGTGTCGTTGTTCATGCTCCACGCCTCAACGTTGAGCTTCGTGAAGGCGCGCAGCTTGCTGTTGATGATCTCTTTCCATTCCTCCGAAAGAGAATTATAGCAGGGCGTATAGACCGTACGGAGCGCCTGCTGGAACCTGTCCTCGATCTCATTGTCGGTCTGGTTATACGCGTAAGCGCTCAGTCCCAGCCCGGCGACGGACATACCCTTGCCGAAGCCCATAAGGAACTTCTCCGCATGAACGTAACCGAGCGCCTTCGCACTTGATTCAAGCCAGGACGTGAATACACCGCCCGCGTCGAGACTGCCGGAGACGACCGTCGTCTTCGAAGGACCTGCCGCTACCTTGGTTGACGTCGAACGCGTACGCAGAGCGCTTCTGCTGACGTTCGCCGCACTCGTTTTGCCGGATGCGGGAACGGACAGCGGATGCTCCGTATCGGTAAGCATCAGCGCGGTCTCATGATAGACAGGGCTCTTGCCGCTCAGATCCTCGGTCAGCGTCAGGATAAAGACCGTTCCGCTTTCGGGGTCGGTTTCGGTGAAGCGGAGATAACGATAGGGCGTCTTTTCACCGTCGACAACGTCGACGGCTTCCAGCGAGGCGTCGTCCGCGTTCGCTTTGACGCGCGCCTTCGCATAATCCAGAGCTTTCTCAAACTGCGTTTGAGTCACGGCGCGGTCGTAACCGATGCAGCCGAACTTGTCTTCCGGGATGGCGCCCAGGTCTCCGCGCAGGCTGTTCATCAGCTCCGGCGCGCTCATCGCGCTCTGCGCATCCGTCAGCGAGGAGGAAACGTTCAGACCGATCTCGCCGAGTTTATCGCGCAGCTGCGCACTCTGATCTTCCGTCGGCGTGCTCTGTTTCGCGGCTGCCGCAAGGACGGACGATAATTCGACGGTCCGGCTCGGGATCCCGTCGACCGGCGGCGCGAAAACGTCCTCTTTCGTTTCGTAGAGCACGCTGATGCGGCTGATCGCGCTGTAGATCTTGAACTCCTCGGAAAGGAAGGTCCCGGTTTCTCCGCTGCGCGTACCTTTATAATACTGCACGTCGCCGTTCAGGAGCTGAATGGCGAATACGACGGGCGAGGACATCACAGCACCGATGTTCAGATCGGAATAATCCGTTCGGATCTGGTCCGGATTCGCAAATTCCGCAGACAGCGTCACGTAGATGCCGTTGCGCTCCTGCGAAGGCTTGAAGGTATAAGAGCCGTCGGAACCGACGTACTTCGGAGATGCGAACGGGGACGACGAAGGTTCTTCGGAATACGAAAATCCGCTGCGCAGCAGCGCGGCGCCGTGCGCGTTATAAATGACGTACGCAGGCTCCGAATCGCCCGCCGAGGACGAGGAACGAAGCTTGTGAAGCGAAGCGCGGTCCTCTTTGCAGCCGACGAGCGTCACTGTGGCAGAAAAGCGGCCGTCGCCGTCCGCCGCAACTTCGGCGACGACGGTATCACCGTCAAGAACGAGAGCGCGCTCGCCTGCCGGCGCAGTGCCGGAGACCGAGACCCTTTCCGAGACGGTACGCTCCGGCGCGGAAAGATAAGCGCCGGGTGCGCCGACCGTAACGGAGCCGACCGGCTGTCCGGTCATATCCCGACCGTCGGCGAGCCTGATATTTGCGGTCACGTCAAGCTGAACGCTGCCTTCTGCGTTCGGAAGCGCATAAAGGGTAAAATCGAGCGGAAGCGCCGGTTTTTTATCAAAGCTCAAAGTTCCGTTGCCGTTCCAGAGCACGACGTCATACCGCTCCGCCTCGCCGTCGCCGTCCGCGTCGATCGTGCAGTAGAACTGCGCCGTGGTATGGTGATCCACAAACGACAAAGAGGAAAGACGCGCGCCGGCGATATCTCCGTCCGCCTCGATATGCCCGGACATGCGAATGATCTCGTTTTGCGAGGACCAGCTCTCCGGCGCCGAGATCGTGGTATTCGGTTTTGTGATAAACGCGATATTTTCGATCGCCGCCGTATCGACGGTTACGCTGCCGACGTCGACGCCGCGGTCTTTCACAAGCCCGACGTTAATGCGCGTGAGCGACGCGTCGACGTCCGCGAGCTTTTCCGGTGCGCTGAAGGGTGAGAAGACGACGGTATAACTGCCGCTTTCGTTCACCGGCGAGTCAAACGAGACCGTCTGCGTTTCGCCGCTGATCATCTTGCGATCTTTGCTCTCGCCGACGAAGTTCCCCTGCGCGTCATACCACGCCGCGCCGTAGGAACCGATGCCCTGACGCTTCTGCGCCCGGATCGCTGCGACGATGCCGGCACGCGGGATCAGTGAGAGCGCTGCCGCGGCGCAGTTGTCGGCGTCGAGTTTTATTGTTTTCTTCGTATCTGCGATCGAATAATAACCGGAAAGGACGGAAAGCGTCAGCGTCTTTCCGCCGTCGATCAGACAGGCTGCGTCCGCATTGTTCCAGAGAGAATACTGTCCCGAAGAAAGATCGGCGTTGCCGTTGAAGTTATTCTTCAGCTGTTTGCCGTCGATCTCGCCGGAGAGGGTGAAGTTTTTGGAAAGGTATTTCAGATATTTCTGCGTCGCTTCATCCGCAGCGGCGTCTTTGTCAACGGAATAGGAAAGCGAAACGATCGAAGACGGCATCTTTTTCAGGGTGAGGTCGACCGTCGCGCCGTCTTTCTGCGGCTTGGTCTCGAATCGGTTATTTTTAATGATCTTTCCGTCAGCATCCACGAGCAGATAAGACGTATACTGCGCGCTGAAGCTGTTATTTCCATTGACCGCCGACGAGCCGTAAAGTGTAAGGCTGTATTTGCCGGCGGTGTCCGACTGCGTATTTACGGAGTATCCGTAGCCGTTTTTCAGCGTTTGATCCGCGCGTACGCAAATGCCGGGCAGCGCCTTGCCGTTCGCGTCTCTGACCGTGCCCGAGACCGTCACGGACGGAACGATCAGACGAAGTCCCTCGAACGAAACGACCCCTTCCGCAGCGGTAAAGCTGTTCTTTTTGCTTTTGTTGAACGTCTCATAGTCGTAAAGCTTCGAATAGGACCTGCCCTCCAGCGTCACGGTATAACTGCCGGCGGTCAGGAACCCCGGAACAGCCCAGGCTTTGCCTTCGCTGTCGGTGACCGTCGCGCGGTACGCGTCGCCGGGGACGGGATTTCCATCTGCATCCGTAATGCCGATCCCTTCAACGTAAAAGAAATCATTGTCAAAGTCGGTCTTCAGCGCGATCTCGCCGCTGTTGGAGAACTCGCCCTCATAATAGGCGACCGTCCGGTACTCTCCGGCGATCAGCGACTGTAACTGCGCGTCGGAATAAGTACCATCCGAAAAGGCATAGGCTTTCACGTCCTCCGCGACGGAGCGCCCTTCCCATACCGTCTTCTGTTCGCCGTCTTTTGTGACGACGAGCCGCGACTTGCCGAGCTTCGCAGCCCGGTCGGCGATCGCCTTCGGAACGCTCACGCTGAGGATACGGACCGGCTCGGAGACTGCGGATTTCATACAATTCTCATCGATCCGATCCCCGGAGCAGATACACTCGGCAAGATCGACGCTCGAATCGAACCCGGTGCGAACGAAGCTGTCCACCTGCCCCTGCGCCAGGGAAAGATAATCGGCGGGAACGCGCGCGATGATCTTCGGCACGGAGGAGGCTGTCACCTCGCTGTAGTCGCTGATCAGATTGAACCGGGTCGCAAGCAGCTTTGACCCGGCGTTATGAATGCCGACGCGCAGGGTCGAACCCCGGATCTCAGTCGTGCCGAAGTAATGCATACAGGTAAAGAAGCTGTATTTGCCCGAGCCTTTCGACTGAAACGACAGGTCGACCGTGCTGTCGATGATCGTCTGGTCGATGCCGGGGTCAAACAGAGTAACGCGCGCATCGGTCGCGTCCTCAACGCGGCCGACTGCGTTCACCTTAAGAGATGAATTGTTGATCATATCGAGTCCGCCGGAGCTGAAGCCGGTAACGGTATCCTTCGCGTCCACGTTGATCGTGAGTCTGCCGCCGTTAAACTCCGAGTAACCCAGCGAAAGACCTGTCGCCCATTTGCCGTTCAGGTTCGTCACGTCGACCTGTGCCTTGCCGTAAAGATGAAGATGCTGCGGGAACATCCCGGAAACGCCGCCTTCACTTCCCTCTGCGGCGAGGACCTTCACGTTGATCTCGGAAGTTTCGTCCACGGTCAGATTCTCGCAGCGCAGCGCGTTCACGGAGTTGCTTGTCCCGTTTTCGGTCATGTCGATATTGAGCTTCGCGCGGTTCTCGAGCGCAATATCCACCGAATTACCTTTCTCATCGATCCCGACAAAATCCGGTTTATCCCACTGCGCCGCACCGTCGTGTACGCCGACGATCGTCATTTCCGAATTGTCGATCAGAAGGTCGTTCAAACTGCAAACGATCCCCTGCAGTTTGTGCGTGACGCGGAAATCCGGACAGTCGCGCACGATCATACCGAAGCCGTTGATATCGAAGTTGTCTATGCCGCCGACGAAAACGACAGGTTCCTTTGCGCTCTCGCTCGAAAGGTTGGCAGTACAGTTGTCGAATACGACGGCGCACGCGTCCATCGCGTGAAGATCTTTGTAATTGCGCTGGCCCGTCGCCGCCTCGATCCAGGCGAGGTCGGAAATGATGCAGGCGGCGCTGTCGGCGTCGATAAAGCCGGTCAGGCTCGCTCCGGCGGAGCCCTTAAGGAAGACGTCGCAGTTGGTATCGGCAATCAGATTGCCCGCGTTCGCGCCGATGACCTCGATTTCGACGGGCTTATGCTCATACAGCCGGATCGACTCAAAGACCGCGCCGTTCAGCACGATCTTGTTGAGGTCTTTGCCCGCGGCGAGCGAGACGGCTTCGACTTTCGCGCCGCTGACGCCGGTAAGGGTCAGCGTCCGCGTTTCGGTGTCAAAGTATACGCCGTTTTCTTCCCCTTCCGGGAACGTGCTCTTGACCTTCCCCTCTTCGTCGACTCCGGGACCGTAGGTATAGGACGTGTCCCCTACCGTGACCCTGAGCGGCGAGCAATAGAGACTCTTCGCGCCGGACGCCGTCAGCGGGACGGGGTCGGAGAGCGTCTCGTTTCTGTCATTATCGATCGAAACGACGGTAAGGGTCGGCTCGAGATAATCGACGTCGGACAGACCGTACGGAGCATCCATTTCGGCGTTATAGACGCCTTCGTCGTTCGGTCTCGTGTAACCTCCGCGGCGGCGCACGGTGTACGGATGCCCGTTGACCTCGTAGGTGTAGCACAGCTCGAGCATGAAACGGTCCACCATGTTCGTATCGGTCGGCCCCGTGAACTCCACGGTGATCCTGTTGCTGTCATAGCTCGTGCTGTTGTTCGCCGTGACGGAGACGATCTTCACCGGATCGTCCGCCGCAAGCGACACGAGCGGAACGCCCGTGATCAACATGCAAAGACATAATACGACGGATAAAACCTTTTTCATAAAAAATACCCCCATATTTTAAGGACTATAATTAATTATATTCTGTCTAACTTTTGATGTCAACAGGAAAAACGACGGATTTCGGCGCGCCAAAGCGTTCCGGGTAAAAAACCGGACAGAAACGAGTGGGTTGCCCCCTGCTTCCCGCAAAACCGTACGCGCCGTTTTCTGCATACGGCGTTACGTCCGGTTTTGACCTTGATGCGCTCCCCCGCTGCCGCCCGAACATTTTCGGTATTCCCGGCTGCTTCTCCGCGGACTTTCCGCCCGACAATCGCGTATACTTTTCGGCAAACGTGCAGCAGGACGCCGCGGATCAGGTCTGAAGTTTTCTCAAAGGAAACGTCGGGACTTTACAAGGATGCGGAAATGATGTATGATTATAACAAATAACCTGAAGTGAAACAGAAAGGTAATCGTGATGAAAACGACAACGGAAATGAAAGAACGGGCGGCAGCCCTCGTCCGGCAGATGACGCTGGAGGAAAAACTGCGCCTGATCGTGGAGACCGCCGAACCGGTGGAGCGGCTGGGCATTCCCAAATACTACCACGGCAACGAGGCGCTGCACGGCGTGGTGCGGCCCGGTAAATTCACCGTATTCCCGCAGGCCATCGCCTTTGGGGTCATGTTTGACGACGCTTTTCTGGAAGAGATCGCGGACGCCATCTCCACCGAGGCTCGCGCCAAATACTTTTACGGCGAGCAGGAGGAAAACGGCGGCAAGCCCTACGACGGGTTATATAACGGCTTGCTGACCTTCTGGAGCCCGGACCTGAACCTGGCGCGGGATCCCCGCTGGGGCAGAACGGCGGAAACCTACGGCGAAGACCCCTATCTTGCCGGTAAAAACGGCGCGGCCTTCGTGCGGGGCATTCAGGGAAACGATGAAACTTATATCAAAGCTGTGGCGACGCCCAAGCACTTCACCGCCAACAATGAAGAACACAACCGTTTTTCCTGCAACGCGGTAATGAGCGAGAAGACCTTTCGGGAGTACCATCTGGAGCCCTTCCGCATGGCGGTGCAGGAGGGGCATGCTCAGGCGGTCATGGCGGCATATAACGCGGTCAACGACGTGCCCTGCCATGAAAACAAACGGATGCTCACGGATATCCTGCGCGGCGAATGGGGCTTTGACGGCTACGTCACCTCCGATTGCGGGGGCGTGATCAGCCTGTGGGAATCCCACCACAAGGAACCGGACGAGGTCTCCGCCGCGGCCGCGGCGCTGAACGCGGGCGTCGATCTGGAATGCAGCGATCATTTATTCAAGCGCTGCCTGCCCGAGGCGCTGGGAAAGGGCATGGTGACACAAGAGCGCATCGACGAGGCGGTCACAAGGGTGCTCACCGCGCGGATCAAGACCGGGCAGCTGGATCCGCCGGAGCGCCTGCCGTGGCATACCACTCCCTTCTCCGTCATCGCCTGCGAGAAGCACGGGCAGCTTGCGTACGAAGCGGCAGTAAAAAGCGCCGTACTGCTGAAAAACAACGGCATTCTGCCGTTAAAAGAGAAACATATCACCGTGGCGGTCTGCGGCAACAATGCGGATAAAGCGCAGTTCGGCGATTACAGCGGCGTACCCGTCCATCCCCCCGTCACCCCGCTGGAAGGTATCCAAAACTATAAAAACGTCAAAGTTCTTTTCACGCCGTGGCAGTTCACCGAAACCGGAGAAGATTATAAAACCGTCCCCGCAGCATATCTTTCCCATAACGGAGAACCCGGGGCGGAGGGCTGCTATTACGACAACGCCTCCTTTGCCGGTATGCCGAAAACGCGCCGCGACACGGTGCTGGATTTCAAGTGGGACGACCAGATGCCGGACCCGCTGATCTCCACCCCCGCCTTTTCCGTCATCTGGCGGGGCGAGATCGAAGCGCCCTATACCGGCATATACCGGTTCAGCGTCCGCGCCGCCGGCAGCGTCAAATGTACGCCGCCGGAATTGACGCTTGACTACGGGACATATGAAAGCGGAGAAGAGATACGTCTTGTTCGCGGGCAGCGGATTCCCTTTATGCTGCGCTTTATAAAAACAACGGATAAACCCGCGTGTACGCTTCTTTGGCAGATTTCGCCGGACGCCGCCGCGGACGACGTGTTTGCCGCCGAGACCGAAGCGGCCGCTGCCGCCGACGCGGTGATCGCGGTGATCGGCCTCGGCATGGAATATGAGAGAGAGGGACGTGACAAAACCGATCTCTCTCTGCCGAAGGAACAGATCGCCCTGCTCAAAAAGCTGCAGGCAGTCAACCCGAACCTGATCGTGGTGCTGGAAAACGGCAGCGCCGTGGCGATCCCGTGGATCGCCGAAAACGCCGCCGCCGTTCTGGAAGCATGGTACCCCGGCGAGCGGGGCGGCGCCGCCATCGCCGACCTGCTGTTCGGCAAGGTCTCTCCCTCCGGTCGGCTGCCGCTGGCGTTCCCCGTTAAAACGGAGGACCTGCCGGCCTTCGACGATTATGAGATGGAGCACGGCAGGACCTATATGTACCGCAAAATCAAACCCCTGTATGAATTCGGCTTCGGGCTTTCTTACACCCGCTTCGCCTACGCCGATCTGCGCGAAACGGGAAACGGCGTTTCGGTGACCGTGAAAAATGTCGGCGAGATGGAAGCGGACGAGGTGGTCCAGCTCTATATCGATTCCGCCGGGCTGCAGAACCAGCCGAGGCTCCGTCTGAAGGGCTTCAAACGAATCCGCCTTTTGCCCGGAGAATCAGAAACGATAGAATTCCCGCTGAACGACGAAAGCTTTTCCCTGTTCGGGGAGGACGGCGTTCGCCGGGTATATCCCGGAACCTACAATGTGTACGTTGACGGCCACATGCCGGATGAGGATTCCTGCAGCCTCGGCATTTCCCGTCCGGCGCGGCCCGAATTAGCGGAGGCGACGTAATTTGAAGATCGAAAACAATATTTTGAAGCATTATCGGAATTTGCAAAGGGATCTTCCGAAGGAATATTAATGAGCGAACAGAAATACGCAAGCCGGAATCCCCGGCACGGCTGTACGAAATATTCGTAAGGATGCCGTTACTGCTGTGTTTATCGGCAAGATGAAGCCTTCGGCAGTTTGGTTTCTTCGGAGAAATGCCGCAAAACACAGAATATCGATCTGCCGGTAAATTTGTTTTTTGATACAATGGGGAAAAGAATTGCTCATATCCTCCCCGCGAATAAACACGGAAAGAAGGAAAGACCGCATGAGCAGCAAAGAGAACGCCGCCGTTCCCGCCGGCATTCCGCCGCAGGAAACATCCGGCTCCGATATTGTCGTTTCGATTGAGCACGTGACGAAACAGTACACGTCCCCGGGCGGAGGAACGTTTTCCGCGCTCAACGATGTTTCGCTGCAGATCCGCAGGGGCGAATTTGTCGCCGTGACCGGCGCGAGCGGCTCCGGGAAATCCACGCTGATGCACATTCTCGGCGGCGTGGACGAGCCCACGTCCGGGAGCGTGCGCATCTGCGGCAGCGATATCTATGAGATGGACGACGAAGCACTCTCCGCGTTCCGCCGCAGAGAGATCGGCATGGTCTATCAGTTCTTCAATCTGATCCCGGTGCTCAACGTGGAGGAAAACATCGCGTTTCCCTATCTCGCGTCCGAAGAAAAACCGGACTTCCCCGCGATCAACCGTATGATGCGCCGTCTGGGACTGTTTGACAAACGCTCCAACCTGCCGAACCGGCTTTCCGGCGGGCAGCAGCAGCGCGTCGCGATCGGCAGAGCCGTTATCCGCAAGCCCTCGCTGATCCTTGCGGACGAGCCGACGGGCAATCTGGACTCCGCCAACGGCGAAGAAGTGATGCATATTTTTGAGACCTTATGCAGAGAAAACAACACGACGCTGGTCATCGTAACACACGACGCATCGATCGCCGCGCGCGCGGACCGGGTGATCCGTCTTGCGGACGGAGCGATCGTTTCGGACGAAAGGGGCGCAAAGCAGGGATGAACGTCACGAAGCTTCTCGCCCGAAGGATGCTGGAACGCAGCAAAACGAGCCTTGTTCTTTCAATTCTGATCTCGGCACTTTCCGTCGCGTCGACGCTCGTCGTTTTTTCTATATGCAGCCGGGGGTTCTCCGCTTTTCTTACGCAGACGCGGTCATGGGGCGACTCCCCTGCCGCCGCGGCGCTGCACGGACTTACCACTCTGCTCGTCGTAAGCGCGCAGTTTTTTCTGCATATCTTCGTCGGCGAATCGGGTTCCGCGTCTATCAAAGACCTGTTTTCGGAGAGAGCGAGCGTGGAAACGCAGCCGACGCTTCTGCTGCTGACCGCTGTCTGCGCGCTGACCGTCTCTTATTTTACCTTAAAGATCCTGTTCGCGGTCCATAAGAAAGAGCGCCGGCATTTTTACTCTGCGCTGCTGTCCGCGGGCGCGTCTCCCTCGTTCGCGCAGAAATGCGCGCGGGAGGAGGGCCGTTATCTGAGCGTCCGCGCTGTTCCCGCGGGCGTTGCGCTCGGGTATCTCGCCGTTCTGCTCGTCAACGCGGGCGAAACGCTTGTCTTCCGCGCCGCGTCTTCCCGTCTCGGGGGCGAGATCCGGCACGACAGGATCGGATTCTCTCTGACCGCGGGCGTCGCAGCAGCGCTGTTCGGCTATCTTTTTATCATGCTCTGTACGGGCGGCGCGGTAAAAGAACTGACCGTTAAACACACCGCCGCGGAAACGCGCGAGCGCCTCGGCGCGAACATCGGCGTCAGCGTGTTCACAATGGACGGGGACAGTCTGAAAACGTTCGGGCTCCCCCACCATATCGCCGTGCGAAGCATTGAGAACCACATTGAGAAATACATGTCGATCTTCTTCGCGAACGCGATTTATATGTCCGTGTGCGGAATCTCGATCCTGTGTTTCTTTATTGTCGCGGATTATAACGGGATGAAGTTCGACGGCGACGCTGCCGACACGTCGCATTTTCTGCTCGCATCGACCGTGCGTTATATCTCCGCTTCCGCCGCCATGCAGTTTTTATCGGTTTTCGGGACGTTCTTCGCGATGATCTCCAATTTCGAGGCGAACAACGGCTGCTACGTGCTGATGCGCGCCCTCGGCGCGTCGGAACGGATGATCCTCCGGGCAGTCCGGCGGGAAGGGCTGTTCTGCGTCCTGATCGGCGGAGTCTTCTGCTCGTTTTTCACCGTATTTTTGTTCTGTCTGCTTTACAATATCTACGGCCGCGGCGCGGGGCTTACCCTGCCGGGACTTTTGTGCGCGCTCGGCGGAATCCTCGCAATGACGGCCGTGTATGCGGTCGGCGTCGCTGCGGCGGTCCGCGTGACGTGCCGCAGGATCGGCGGGCTCGATCTGATCCGTGAACTCAAGGAGTTTTCTTACAGCTGACGCGGATCCCCCATATCGCCGACCGCCCGGTTCAATCGTCTATACAAAAACAAAGAAATACGCTCCCGCGGATATTTCGTTGGGGCGTATTTTTTAAATTCACCCGAGGTCGGAAGTTTTCTGAAAGGCAACGTCGGGGCTTTACAATGATGCGGGAATGAGGTATGATTGTTACAAATCGGGAATGGCGGTGATGAATTATGAAACTGGTATTTATTATCGGAGATGCTGCTGTCGGGAAAATGACCGTCGGTCAGGAACTGATGGAAATAACGGATCTGCGGCTTTTTCACAATCACATGACGATTGAACCGGTATTGGAGGTTTTCGGCAAATGGCATTGGAATGCCATTCGTGAACTGCGCGACGTCATTTTCGAAAACTTTGCGGCTTCGGATAACTACGGGATGATTTATACAATTATGTGGGCTTTTGATGAGCCTGCTGATCGGTTGTATCTGGAGCATGTCAAAGGAATATTTGAACCTTACGGAACAGAGTTTTATTACGTTGAACTTATCGCTCCGCAGGAGATCAGACTGCAGAGAAACGTTTCCGAGAACAGGCTCAAGCACAAGGCATCCAAAAGAGATATTGAGATCTCCAACCGGCGTCTGATCGATGATGATGAAAAACACAGGTTCGTCAGTTATGAAGGCGAAATCACATTTGACAATTACCTCAGGATCGATAATTCGGAGAAAGAGCCGGAAGAAGTTGCCAGGTTGATAAAAGAAACTTTTGATCTGTAAAAATTCCGATTTGTCTGCAAAAAAAAGAAACCATCGAGGCGAAAATGCCCCAGTGGTTTTGCTGAAAAAAATCCCGTATGGGTCAAACATGGGTCAGAAGGCGTTTTAAGCGCCTTTTTTGATTTTTCTGAGAAAAAGAAAAGTCCCGAAAATGGCGGTGTTACGCCATTTTCGGGATCGAACTGGTTGCGGAGGTGGGACTTGAACCACACGACCTCCGGGTTATGAGCCCGACGAGCTACCAACTGCTCCACTCCGCGATATTCATTCGCTTTCTTCAAAGCTTTTATATTATATATCAGCGAAACCGTTTTGTCAAGAGTTTTTTTGAAGTTTATATTTCCGGGTGTTTTGAAGTTTTCATTTCCGGGTTGCCGGAGTTATCGGGTTGTTGAGGGTTACGGAAGCTTTCATTCCAGGGTTACGAAAGATTAATTTCCGCCGCGGAGATCGGAGCGGCATGCGGTTCTGCAAATATTCCGATAAAAAATCTTCTTGACAAATCGGTTTACTCATGATAAACTAAAGCCGTGGTTTATTATGAGTAAACCTACAAAACGAGAGGGGGACTTATCATGTCCGATATCGAGCTCGGCGCGGTACAGTCGCGCTTTGCGGACCTGATCTGGGCGAACGAGCCGATCGCTTCCGGCGCGCTCGTCAGACTCTGCGAGAAGGAGCTGGGGTGGAAAAAGCCCACCACCTACACCGTTCTGCGCAAGCTCTGCGAAAAAGGCCTGTTCAAAAACGAGGACGGCGTCGTGACGGGCGTGATCTCAAGGGAGCAGTATTATTCCCGCAAGAGCGGGGATTTCGTCGAAGAGAGCTTCGGCGGGTCGCTGCCCGCGTTCCTCGCGGCGTTTATGTCCGGCAGGGCGCTGTCGGACGGAGAGGCGGAGGAAATACAAAAAATGATCGATGCGCACAGAAAGAGGGGCAACGGCGATGTATTATGATTTTCTTTTTAAAGCGTTCAATATGAGCGTGACCGCCTCGTGGCTGATCCTCGCGGTGCTCTTATTGCGTTTTGTTTTCAAAAAAGCGCCGAAATGGCTGCGCGTCGCGCTCTGGGGCGTCGTCGGTCTGCGGCTTCTGCTGCCGTTTTCTCTGCAGAGCAGGGTCAGTCTCGTGCCGAGTACGGATACGGTTTACAATCCCGTGCGTTCAAGTGCTGTAAATCCGACGCCGAACGTCGCTTTTCATTCCGGTTTTGCCGCGGTCGATGAGCCTGTCAATACCGTTCTTTGGAATTATTATTCGCAGGAATCCGTTTTTATGGAATCGAATTTCCGCGATATTTTATGGCGCACGCTCTTATTTCTCTGGTTTGCCGGGATCGCGGCGATGCTGATCTGGGCGCTGGTAAGCTTCCTTAAACTGCGGCGGCAGGTGCGCGCGTCGGTCCGGGAAGAGAAAAACGTATATCTCTGCGACGAGATCAGGAGCCCGTTTATTTTAGGCGTGTTCCGTCCGCGGATCTATCTGCCCTCAGGTCTTGCGGGCAGGCAGAAAGAGCTGATCTTATCGCACGAAAAAGCGCATCTGAAGCGGCTCGATCACATCTGGAAGCCGCTCGGTTTCCTGCTGCTTTCGGTCTACTGGTTCAATCCGTTTCTCTGGCTTGCGTATATTCTGCTCTGCCGGGATATCGAGCTCGCCTGCGACGAACGCGTCACGAAGGAACTTTCCGAGCAGGAGCGGGCGGATTATTCGCAGGCTCTTTTAGACTGCGCCCACAAGCGCCGCGCCGTGAGCGCGTGCCCGGTGGCGTTCGGCGAGGTCGGCGTGAAGCAGCGCGTGAAAAGCGTGCTGAATTACAAAAAGCCCGCGTTCTGGATCGTTCTTGCCGCCGTGATCGCGAGCGTCGTGTGCGCGGTGTGCTTTCTGACCGACCCGAAACGGAACGGAACGCTGTCGGATCAGGCTGATCAGGCGCTGATCACCGCGCTCAACAAGGCGCTTTGCGAAGAAAATAACCATTATTCCGGTGAGTTTCTGTCCTCTCAAACGACGGTACTCGGCCAGGAATCTTATTCGGACGCAAAAAATTTCGAGGGGACGATCTATTTCTTTTATAATATCGAAAGTTTCGGCTTCGAGAACGGATTCTTCACGACCGTCGGCGGCGGCAGCGGCGCGACTGCAGCGGATTACGAGATCCTGCCCGACGGTTCCTATGAAGTAAAAGAGATCAAAGAGATGGGCATGGGCTCGGAATACGGAAAGTCGATCCAAAAGGCGTTTCCCCGCTCGCTCGTCTCTCGCGCGCTGTCCGGCGCAACGCAGAAAGAGTCCGACGAGATGTGGGAAGCGCACAAGTTAAACGCGCAGCGGTATCTCGACGCGATCGGCAGGGGAAGCACGGAGATCCGGCAATGGGGCGACGTGCCGCATCAGCTGCTCACGGATCTGGGCGTGAGCGTCGAGGTCGCCAATAATCTAAACATCGCGGACGTATGGAACGCGGGCTATATCGGCGTATGGGAAACGCTCGAGAACGGCGTCCGGTACGTCAGCGAAAACGGTTTCGACAGAGAAAAGAATCTGCTCACCTTTAAAAAGTATCAGTTCGATACCGGCGCGGTCGTGTTCGATCTCGGTCTCGACGCGTCGACCGGCGCGGTAGCCTACGGCGCGACAGAGCCGGAGCGGCAGCCGGAAAGCGAGGGGGACGGCAAAGTCCCCACAACCTATGACGACGACGGGCTCATCATCCCCGAGACCGCGGCGGCGATCCCCGACACGTCGCGTCAGGCGGCGGTCACGCCCTTTGATCTGCCCGAGGCGGAGAATCCCGGCACGGAAACAAAGCCATACGTCCCCGCACCTTATACGACGAACACCGCGGACGGGAAGACCGGGAACGAACGGGACTGGACAACCGCGGCCGCGTCGGCGAACGGCAGAGAGACGACCTTTTCGGAGGCAACGGACGCGGATTTTGCCGAATTGGGTACTGATTTCGATTCCGGGTATTTTCTTGATCAAATCGACGTTACCTTTCTGCGGGAATCCGCGCCGGGGAATTACACCGCCGATTACGACGCGGCAACGGCAACGGACGGGGAACTTCGCAAGCTGCTGTTTTACGCTTCGCATTCCTTTCTCTGCGACAGATTCCTCGGTGAGCCGGAGACCGTGCAGTTTCCGGAAAAAGACGATCCTTTCCCGGAACTGAAAAACGGAACGCACCGATATGTAAAATACGATAAAGCGAATATCGACTGGACGGCGACGTATATTCTGAACGCAAAAGCGCCGGATCCCGGAAGATTTCTTGACGGAGCGTCTTTCGCCGGATATAAAGACGGGTATTATTATTTCGTCGACGAGATCTTCGGCGTGGAGTCCGACTTCACTGCGCGCGCTGCAAGAATAACGAGACAGTCCGACGGGACCTATCTTGTCGAAACGGAATACCGCGACGTATTCACAAAAGAAACGCTGAACGGCGGCGGCACGCTCGTCGTCGGGCTGCGGGATTTCGGAACGGAGAAGATCTGGTCCGTCCTCTCGTATCACGCAAACATACGGAGATAACAAAAAAACGATCCGTCGACGGATCGTTTTTTTGTTATCTCCGTATGTTTGCGTGATACGAGAGGACGGACCAGATC
>JAFRPB010000137.1 GCA_017429345.1 Clostridia bacterium
CGATGCAGCCTGCAAATACTTCGGAAAAATCAACATGTTTTTCGCATTTGCGAGACGTCAATAGCTTGTTTTTTTGTCTAATTTGCCGAGGCTTTTTGTCTCAATTCCGCTGAACCGGAGTTTGTCAACAGCCCCCGGTGGCAACCTCTGCGGTTTATCCGCAGAAGCAACGACCGAACCGGCAGGTGAGAACGGCAGCCGAGAATCAGAAGCACCGACCGAGCCGACAGGCGAGACTTGGGGGTGTCGTGGCGTTGATCGGGCGGTCATGCCCGCCCCTACAACGCGCCTGCGGCGCTCATTTTCTTTCTGACTTTGCGCGGGAAATATATTCACTGCGCGCCCTTTTTCAGGTTGCAGTCGCGGCAGAGCATCTGGCAGTTTTCCGGCGTGGTTTGATGAGATGATTTGTTATGCTCCCTCAATAATTGTTTTTAATTCTTTGCCATCTTCTGTCTTCCATTCGGTCAATCCGTTTGCGCTTCTCCCCATAACGATATTTGCAGCAGACGATGGGCTGTTGAAAACGTAATCTTTTACAAACATAAAAGACGAGTCAATAATTCCTTCATCAATCAGAAACTGTCTTTTTTTCTTGCTTCCTGTCGAATAGCTTTTTGTTACGGAATCCGCTATAGTAGACCCTTTTAAAACTGCAAAACCATCAGGAACAATCTTTCCGACGCCATTTGCGCCTCTTGTTGCTTTTATGTAGAACAACGGAGAATTATCGCCTGTATCTTCCTCTATTGAGTCAAATACTTTATAGCCCAACGTATTTACAAGCAGTTTCGTATCGTCGATAAAGCCCTCCAGCGTTGCTTCATCATATTCTGAAATTGAAGATCTGGTCGGAACCGTCCTGTTGATTATAACGGCGCGTGAAGATTCACTTGCAAGTAAATAGAATTCATTCTCAAGATACTTAATATGAGCTTTGTTTAAAAAATTGTTATTGCTGATAATCACAACAGCGTCGTTCCAATAATAATTATCAGAGATGTGTTGCTTTAATCTAGAAATAATGTTTTCTGCTTCGCCGATATAAATTGTGATATTGTTATCGTCATCTTTGCCGAATAAAAAGTATATACCTGTATTTTTTGAGTCTTTTCTGTCCTCGAATTTTCTTAATTCATTTCTGGATACTTTATAAACACGAACATTGCTGTTTGATGATTCACACATGATTATTTTATTCGGATTGCCTTCAAATATAAGCATTTGAATTGTTTTGTCAACACTCATAATAGATCTCCTGAGAATGGCTTCTGTAGTTTTGAAATGTTTGAATTGTATCTGTAATGTAATCGTTTATAGAATTATGCTGTTTATATTATATACAGAAACATTCTGATTTGCAATATAATATTATCATAGTAGACATTCAACGTTAATTCTCTTTGACTGCAGTTAGTTTTATATTACATCGTACGTTGCCGGGGTATACGTCGGCAGACCGACGCATACCCGCGTCCCCGTGCGAAACGGCAGAGGTCTGCCGTGCTACCGGATACAACCGTTTTCACATAAAAGCAAACATCCCGACGAACCCCCGATTTGTCGCGATCCAGTTTTGATTCTGCGATGATCCGTAAGGGACTGAAAAAACGTTCCCCGCAAGACAGTTGCTTTTATCCCCGCATAGTGCTATAATCGAAACGAACGATCTTATCCTCGGAGGCGAAACAAAAATGAAAACGTCGAACCCATCGAATACGTCGAAAAAAACGCGCGGGAACGCTTTGCAGTTGCTTCTGTGCCTTGCGTTCACCGCGGTCTTCGCGGGGTCGCTGTATCTGTTCCATCAGGAGTATATCCCGTGGGTGAACCTCGGCCTTGTCGGGCTTTATTCCGCGGCCGCGATGCTCGCGATCGGCGCCATGGCGGCGCTCTCGCTGAAAGCGGACCGCAAAAAGACATACACGACGAAGGGCGTGACCGTGCGCAGTCTGATCGTTGTCGCGGTCTTCTCGGCGATTCTCTACGGCGTGTCTTATTATTTCAATCTCGTGGTGCACCTGGGCACGCGCTTTACGCCCTATACCGACAATCAGTGCGCCATCCGCATCAGTTACTGCCTCGCGATCGTGATGTACGGCGTTTTGCTGATGCGCTTTGCGTTCCGCGGGGCGATGCGGCTGGCGGGCAGGGTGATCTGCGTGCTGGTGCTGATCGCCGGCGTATGCTTCGGCGCGTCGCTCTTCCGCAAGATTCTGCCCACGAAGTTTCTTTATCCCGTATACCGCGCGGTCGTGCCGCAGGGCGGCGTGAAGACTTCGGACGGCGGCGTCCGCTACGACTTCGCCTGGGCGACAGAGAAAATGCACCCCACCGACGACCTCGGCAAAGACGCGGAATTTGAGATCCGCCTCGCGAAAAACGAGCGGGAGGGCGTGCAGCTTGCGCTGGTCTCTTCCCGCAAGGGGAAGGCGGTCCGGGTCCGCGTCGGCAGCTTCGTCAATGCTGCGGGGGACGAGATCCCCGTGCGGATCTACAAGGAGCGGTTCGTCGCCGTGCCGGGCTGGGGCTCGGCGTTCTCCGACGAATTCCCCGACGCGCTTGAGCCGATGACCGACCAGACCGTGCTCGCGCTCACGAAGGACCGCCTGCAGCCCGTCTATATCGAGATCGTCAGCAATAAGGATACCCCCGCGGGCGCGTATACCGCGAACTGTGAGATCCTTTCGGAGGACGGCTCCGTGCTCGCCGAAACGCAGATCCGCGCGGACGTCTGGGATCTCACCCTGCCCGACGCCCCCGCCACGCAGAGCGCGATGGGCATCTTCTCCTCCGAATTCTGGAAGCTGATGGGCCTTGACGAGACCACGATCTACGGGCACAACGGCGACGACGGGAGCTATACGCTCGAAGAAGAGCAGGAGATCATTTACAAGCAGTATTACGATTATCTGATCGCGCATCATATCACGCCCTACGAAATGCCCTACGACATCCTCGACGAACGGGCGGACGCCTATATGAGCGACCCGCGCGTGACCTCCTTCTGCATCCCGTACCCGGCGGACGACGACCTGCTGCGGCAGTATTACGAGAAGGTCACGTCGAACCCCGAATGGGCGGCAAAGGGATATTTCTACCCCATCGACGAGCCCAACGACGCGGACGCCTACGCCCGCTACAACGAGATCACGGACCGCCTCGCGCGCGTGTGCCCCGGCTACAATATGGTGACGCCGTTCTACAGCTATGAGACCTCGATCGAGAACGACGACCGTTCGAGCGTGGCGCTGCAGCGGGGCAAGAGCTCCATTCTTTGCCCGGAGACGATCGTGCTGAACGCCGACGGCGCGCGGGAGGAGCTGAACGCCGTCCGCGAGGAAAACGGCGCGCGGGTGTGGTGGTACGTCTGCTGCGGACCGCAGGGCGATTGCAACAACAACTTCATCCGGCAGGACGCGATCCGGCACCGCATCCTGTTCTGGCAGGAGAAGATGGAGAACGTCACCGGCTTCTTATACTGGAACAGCATCTACTGCGACAAGGGCAACCCGTGGGAGACCTCGAAGACCTGGGATTCTTACGACGCCGCAGGCGACGGCGTGGTGATGTACCCCGGCAGGTACGCGGGCTACGACGAGCCCGTCGGCACGCTCCGCCTCAAGAACCTCTGCGACGGCATCGAGGACTATACCTATCTGACGCTTGCGGAAGAAAAGCTCGGTCGGGCGTGGATCGACGAAAGGATCGCCCAGATCACCACCTCGCTGACGAAGTATACCCTCGACGACGCGCTCCTGCAGCAGGTCCGCGCCGAGATCGGCGACGCGCTCACAGAGAAGTGAGATGTGAAAAGTGA
>JAFRPB010000138.1 GCA_017429345.1 Clostridia bacterium
ACCCCTGCCGTAAAGGGCGCGGATCTCCGGTGGAGATCTCTGCCTTCAGGCAGAAGCGCCGACCGAACCGGCAGGTGAGAATCAGGGATGCCTTCAGCGTCGATCGGGCGGTCATGCCCGCCCCTACAAATTGTCGCCCGATGCCGCGGAAAACGCCCCGATAAATCAGAATTTACGCATCTCCACCAAATCCCGGTAACTGATCATCTCCACGCCCTTCGAGGCGAGGAATTCCCACGTTTCGGGGTCCTTCATCAGCCGATACTCCGCGTCGCGGCAGAACCACAGGTTCGTGATACCCCGCAGCTCGTCGGAGGCGATCGCCGGGTGCACGAAGGTCTCGGTCACGCCCTCGGGAATATCCGCCCAGATGCGCAGGATCACTTTTTTATACAGCTCATAATCGAAATCGCCGCGCATGAGATGCAGGATCGGGCCCCAGTCGGGGAACAGCAGATAATCCGGCACGATCACGCCGTATTTTTTCGTCCACCGCTCGTTGAGGCGGCCCGTCGGCTCGTAGATCTTCCACGGCACGCCCGCGGGCAGCAGCCGTTTATCCGTCTTTGTATAAAGGCGGTAGGCGTAGCCGTATTCGCCCACGATGCGCAGCGTCATCGGGATCAGCGACAGCCGCCCGGTCTGATGCCCGTAGAGCGAACCCATATGGTTGTCGATGTGCGAGGGCTTCATGCCCATCGCGAGCGCCCGGTCGATCTGCGCGCGGACCTCGCGCTCGAGGTCTTCTTTTTTCGCGTGATGCTGCACCTGATCGGATTCGTGCCACATATACCCGTCGGGATCGAGCAGCGAGGGGGACTCCGAAAGCGTGCCCCAACGGTAGTTCTTCCACTCGGCGGTCATGGTCAGATGCACGCCGATCGCGTATTCCGGGTGCGCCTTGGAGAATTCCACGGCGTCCTTCGCGCCCGGACAGGGCATCATGATCGTCGAGGATTTGAGATTGCCGCTCTCGAACAGATCGAACACCGCCTCGTTGGCGGAATTGCACAGACCGAAATCGTCGGCGTTGACGATGAGGTATTTTGACATATTTTTACGCTCCTTTTTTCGTGAAGTCGTGTAGACGTGAGATCGTGAGGTCGTGAAATCGTTTTTCGTTGCCGGTTTCCGGCAGTGTGGAGTGTGAAGAGTGAAGAGTGGAGTTTCGGAAGTCGCTGCGCGACTTGATTTTAGAAAAAATACCGATTTTCCATTGACGGTTGCGTGCGAGACCGTACTGCAAATGATAGACGGAATCCGGAAGCCGACAGCAAAACGCAGGAAGCCAGAAGCCAGACGCCAAACGCCGGCAGCCGGAAGCCGGAAGCCAGCAGCCAGTAGCCAGAAGCCGGCAGCCGTTATTCCGCGAGACAATCCGAAAACTCGTTGTAGGTATAGTAATCCGGGCTCTGCGGCTGCCAATCCGGGCAAAAATACGCAAAATCCCGCAGTCGTCGGTTCAATTCTTCGGGGACCGAATAAGGGATCAGATCCTCTTTTGCCGTCAGGGAAACGTCCCGAAAGCAATAGTATTCTTCCGGGATATTGCCGTAAATACATTCGTTCCCGTACCGGCAGGTCATACAGCAGGCGATCTCTATCCCCTCGGGCAGCTGTTCCCGGATCTGCGCCGCGGGACGGGCATAAAACTCATCCGTTCCCCGTCCCACATACGTTTTTCCGTCAAACGTCAATCGTATTTCAGCTTTGGGGTATTCCCGATCCTGCGATACGGAGATAAAAACGGTCCCCTTTGCCGTCCGCTCGCCTTCCTGCGTAAGTATCGTAAACGATCTTTTTATGCTGTTTATCTTCTTATCCATACAAAGTATTCTACCACTTCTCCGTTTTTCTGTCAATAAAAATCAAAACGCCGCGCCGCGCTTCTTGCTTTTTTATGCAGATTATGATATGATGAAGCCCGGAAGGTGATTGTCATGACGGAACTCATTCAAAAATTCATTTCTTTTTTCCTCATCGTTATATCGGTGTTCACCTCGTCCGGCCTGATCAAATGGGCGGACAGCATGGAGGGGCACGATTTCGAGATCACGGAAGCGACGGAAAAAGACGTCGACGCGCTTCGGATCATGTCTTTCAACGTGCGCGTTACGGACAACAACGGCGTGCCTTCCATAGCCCGCCGCTCGCTCGTAATCAAAGAAATACAGAAGCTCGCGCCGGATTCCTTCGGCCTGCAGGAAGCGTCGCCCGACTGGATGCTCGCGGTAAAATCCGCGCTGCCCGAATACGGCTGCGTGGGCGTCGCGCGGGACAACGGTCTTGAAACGCTCGGCATCGGCGAGGCGAGCCCCGTTTTTTATCTGCTGGAAAAGCTGGAGCTTGTCGACCACGGCGATTTCTGGCTGAGCGAAACCCCGCAGAAGCCCTCCTACGGCCCCGGCGCAGGCAGCCGCCGCGTATGCACGTGGGCGAAGCTGCGGGAGCGCGGGAGCGGCAGAATATACGTGCATGTGAATACGCATCTTGACAACGTTTCCGAGGACGCGCGCGTATTCGGCGCGAAGCTGATCGTTGATTTCATCCGGGAGAATTTCGCGGATCTTCCCGTTGTTTTCACCGCGGACATGAACACGGGCGAGCGCGGCGAGGCGTATCATACCATGACGGCGCTGCTCGCCGACGCGCGGTATACCGCATCGGACAGCGCCGGTCGCGGCACGTTCCACGAATGCGAGCCTGAGGCGCACCCCGACCTGAAGCTTGACTATATCCTCTGCTCCGGAAACGTTGAGGTCGATACGTTCCGCGTCGTGACCGACGGTATCGACGGGCGCTTCGTCTCAGACCACTTCCCGCTGTACGCGGACGTGAAGTTCGCGGAATAAGTCATTCGTAATCACTGATCGATTCACATCCGAAGATCCGGAACGCACCGGAACGAATCAGCGCTTACATAAGCCTTATCCGGGGAGGAATTTCAATGAAGACACGCCTGACCGCCGCGCTCGCGGCGTTGCTCGCAGCAGTATTATTCGTCCTCGCATCATGCGCCCCGGGCGAAAAAAATAACGGAGGAACAGCCATGGATACGACAAATAACACGGTCCCCGCAGATACAGCGGCGGAGAACATCGCGACCGACGCGTCGGCTGAAATCGACGCGTTGCTTTCCCGCATCACGGTCAACGAGCAGAGCAGCATCCGCATCGGGACCGACAAGGTGATCTATTTCGATCCCTTCCGCATCAAAGACGCGCCGCACGACGCGGATTACATCTTCATCACCCACGCGCATTACGACCACTTCTCCCCCGAGGATATCGCGAAGGTACGCAAGGCGGATACGGCGTTCATCTGCCCAGAATCGATGCAGGACGATATCAAAGGGCTGGACGTGACGGTCGGAAATATCATTCCGCTCATCCCCGGCGGGACGCTGGCGACGCCCGATTTTGAGGTCCTGACCGTTCCCGCCTACAACACGAACAAAAAATATCACCCGAAAGCGAACGGCTGGCTCGGCTATATCATCACGATCGACGGCGTGCGGCTTTACGTCGCGGGCGATACCGACGTAACGGACGAGGCGAAGGCCGTCGAATGCGATATCGCGATGCTGCCCATCGGCGGCACCTATACCATGACCGCGCAGGAGGCGAAGGAGCTCGTGAAGATCCTCTCCCCCGCCGCCGCGATCCCGACCCATTACGGCACCGTCGTCGGCAAGCCGTCGGATTACGACACGTTCGCCGACGGGCTTGACTGCGCAGTAGAAAAGCTGGTGTTTTAAATTCCGAGCTGTCGAGGCCTTGACCTCGACAGTTCGGAATATGAATTCGGAATTCGGAATTCGGAATTCGGAATTTCAACGAAAACAATGATTAAATTTAAGTTTGGTATCCTGCCCGACCTTGCCCCGCGCAGCACAGCTGCGACGGTCGAAGCTAAAAATATGCCACCGGCATATTTTTTACGCTCCGACTTCGCGCCTTTTTATTTAAAATAATTGTGTCAAAATTCAAAGAGCAACGGAAAGTCACGTAATAACCCGCCTTTTCGCACAGAATAAAGAGTCTCATCGTCTATAATGGCGTGTCGCTTGCGACCGCACCGATATTCCGAATTCCGAATTCAGCATTCCGAATTATTGAGAGGTCGAAGACCTCGCTAAACAAACATTCCCCCACTACCCATCCCGGAGGTCCCGACTATGAAAAAACTCTACCTCATCGCCCGCAACCACATGGATCCCTCGTGGCTGCGCTGCTTTAAGGATCATTTCAACCACCCCGACACCGGCGACGTGGTGCGCCCCTACGCCGATATCGAGGAGCTGCAGATTCTCGAATACATGGACTTCGCCGAAAAATACGGCGTGAAATATCAGCTCGAGCAGTCGCTCGTCGTCAAGGAATTCCTGCGCCGCAATCCGGATCAGAAGGAGCGCTTCCGCGCCCTTGTGCAGAAGGGGCTCATCGAGCTCGCGGGCGGCGGCGAGGCGGTCATCGACGTGAATCTCACCGAGGGCGAATCCTGGGCGAGAAACCACCTCTACAGCCGCGCATATTATAAAAAAGAATTCGGGCACGCGCCGCGCTACGCGATCACGCCCGATATCTTCGGCCTTGCCTCGCAGCTGCCGCAGTTCTTCCGCTCGGTCGGCTACGACGCGCTGATCATCTTCGACCGCGTGCTCAAAAACAACAAGCCCTTCTGGCGCGGGCTCGACGGCACATTGATCGTGCTCGACAACCGCTTTCTGCAGCCGCCCGAGCCGAGTCTGCGCACGGCGGACTGCGTCAAGCTCCCGCCCTGCAAGGCGTGCCGCGGCATCGGCTGCGAGCTCTGCGAGGGCACGGGCATTGACACTTCATATAACATGACGCGCCCCGACAAAGAGCTTCTGCAGAGCGCGTATTACGGCAATATGAGCGCCGGGGAACTGCTCGACAAGCTGCTCGAAGCCGATAAAGACGAATATTTCGTCATGATCACGACAGAGGAGCCGCGCATCGGCGATTTCCTATACGGACCTCTGCGGGAAGCCGCCGCAGAGCGCGGAATCGAGGTCTGTTACAAGACCTTTGAAGAAAACCACGATATCTGGTGCCGCGGTCAGGTCGACGCGCTGCGGCGCGGGGACTATACCGAAGACGAGATCGACGTCCGCCCCGAGGGCAACCCCGTGAGCTGCGGCTGCTATACCTCGCGCATCAAGATCAAGCAGGCGAACCGCGAGCTCGAGCATCTTCTGACCGAGGCGGAAACACTCGCCTCGCTCGTTCTCATGCGCGGCGGATGGGACGAAACCGCCGTCCCGCGCAGGGCTTACCCGCAGAAAAAGATCGAGGATCTGTGGAACAAAATGTCGTTCATTCAGTTCCACGACAACCTGCCGGGCAGCCACTGCGACGCGTCGTATCACGAGCTGAAAACTTATATCCGCGAGGTGCGGCGCGGCGCGGAGCAGATCTACCGAGACGCGGCGCTCGAATGGGCGCGGCTTGAGAATATCGCGCTGCCCGAGGGCTATAACGCGGCGGTTTATTTCAACCCGACCGCGCAGCCGGCGAATCTGCCGGTCCTCGCGCTGCACGCGCCCGCGGGCACGAAGCACGTCGAGGTCTTCGACGTGGAGGGCAATCCTCTGCCCGCGTTCGACCCGGTGTTCTCTGAAATGCTCGTCGGCGTGGGCGTAAAGCTGCGCGTGCTGACCGAGATCCCCGCCTTCGGGCGCAGGATCTTCTTATGGAAAGCATCATCGACGCCGGAGCCGAAGGGCTGCCGCTCCTCCGAGGGCGAGCTGTTCACGATCGAGAACGAATACTTCCGCGTGTCCGCGAACGGACGGCAGATCATCTGCGTCTACGACAAAAAAGCGCGCCGCGAGCTGCTGGATAAGGACGGGCTGGGCCTTGCGCTCGGTACGGACGTGGGCAGTCCCTGGGGACGCAGCGAGCCGGAGCGCGATCACCGGATCCTCTTCGCGGACAACATCCGCCGTGAAACGAATGAGATCTACAGCCGCTTCGTGATGACCGGGACCGTCGTCGACGAGGCGCACAAAATAAAAAGACTCGCCTGGAAACAGACGGTCACGCTGTACCGGGGCGAAGCGCTGGTGCGCTGCCGCACGGAGCTCGATTGGGACGGCACGGATACGCGCGTATACGCGCATTTCCCGCCGATGTTCGACTGCGACGGCAAGCTCTACTGCGAGGTGCCCTTCGGCACGATGGCAAGAACAACGCCCGAGCCGGATCTCTGTCTCGGGATCAACGACGAATGGCCTTCGCTCGGATTTGCGGGCGTATCGGACGGAAAATACAGCATGGCGGTGCTCAAGGGCGGCCTGCCCGCGACGCGCCTGCACGACGGCGCACTGGAAATCAGCCTGCTGCGCGCGTTCGATTACGATAACCCGACCTACGCGAACACCCCCGACAAAGGCTTCCACGTCGCGGAATACGCCGTTGCCGCATGGCGCGGCGCGTTCGCGGACGGCGGCGCAGAGGCGCTCTCGGCGAAGTTCAACCAGTTCGGCAGAACGCTCGAGCTCGCCCGCGACGGCATGCTGCCGCTCACCGGCGAGAAACCGCTCACGAAAGAGACAGAATGCGAATGCCTGTTCCCGGCGCTCGAAAACCTGCCCGCGAACCTCGGCTTCAGCGCTTTCAAGCGCGCCGAGGACGGCGACGGCTTCGTGCTGCGCCTTTGGGAGAGCGCCGGAAAAGAGACCGCGCTGCGCGTTCCCGGCGTCTCGCTGCTGCGCTGCAACACTCTCGAGGAGCCCGAGACCGACGCATATGTCTCGGAATATACCTTCCGCCCGTTCGAGATCGCGACGTTTCGATGTAAATTCTGATTTAACGAGCTGATTACCGCGGCGTCGGGCGACAATTTGTAGGGGCGGGCATGACCGCCCGATCGACGGCGAAGTGGGGGTGGCGAGGAGGAGAAATTGTATATTTTACAACGGATTTAACCATTTTGCATTTCTCGCCCGTCCGCAAGGGACGGGGCTCAAAACGCAAGCGGGCGGTCATGCCCGCCCCTA
>JAFRPB010000139.1 GCA_017429345.1 Clostridia bacterium
CGGCTGCCGCCTCGGTCGGTGCTTCTGCCTAAAGGCAGAGATCGCCACCGGCGATCCGCACCCTGTGGCAGAGATCGCTACCGGCGATCCGCACCCCTTGCGGTGGAGGTGGCGAGGAGGAGAAATTGTATATTTTACAACGGATTTAACCATTTTGCATTTCTCGCCCGTCCGCAAGGGACGGGGCTCAAAACGCAAGCGGGCGGTCATGCCCGCCCCTACAATCCGTGCGCCCAACAGAGCGATAAATCAGAATTTACAATAAAGATCCGACCGTTCGCGCGGCCGGATCTTCTGTATATATTATAGCATATTCCTTTTTAAATTACAAGTCTTGAAAGCGATCTGTTTTTCCGTATAATCAAGCATGGGCGCAAAACGCCCGAATCCTGCAAGGGAGGAGATCATATGATCGACCCGAAAGAGCTTGCTTATGCCGCAAAGGTCCGCTCTCTGCTGGATGCGGAGATCACGCGTTTGACGGCGGGACAGAAGGAAGAACAACGGCAGCTCAGAGAGCAGACCTGCGCGTTTCACGAAGCGGATCCCTTCGGCAGCATCTACGGCGCAATGGACGAGCTGAAGCGCGAAAATGAAGCACGGCTTGACAGCGCCGCGCAGATGGCGGCGCAGGCGTACCGTTACAAGCGCATGAAAAAGGAGCCCTATTTCGGAAGGGTGGATTTTACCTACGCCGGCGAGGACGAGCCGGAATCGTTTTATATCGGTCTTTGCACCCTGAACGACGGCGACGATTTCGAAGTCGCGGTCTATGACTGGCGCGCGCCCGTGAGCTCTCTGTTCTACACCGGCGAGACCGGCGAGGCGTCCTATAACGCCCCGGCGGGAAGTTTTTCGGGCACGATCGGGCTGATCCGTCAGTATACTTTCGAAAACGGCGAATTAAAGGCTTACCGCGACGCGGATCTGCGCATAGACGACGAGCTGCTGCGCGAGGCGCTGTCCGGCTCCGCTTCCGATAAAATGAAGTCCATTGTCGCAACGATCCAGAGAGATCAGAACAGGGCGATCCGCTTCGATCTGCATAAAAACCTCGCCGTTCTGGGACCTGCAGGCTGCGGGAAGACGTCGATCGGCACACACCGATTGGCATGGCTGCTTTATCAGAAGAAAAATGACGGGCAAACGCCGCGGCTGATGATGTTCACCGCAAACGAAGCGTTCCGCGAATATATCCGCGGCGTACTGCCGGAGCTCGGCGAAGAAGAGGCGGACACAGCGCGGTATACCGACCTGTTCCGCGCGTCGTTCCCGGGGTACTCCGTCGCGCCCGCTCTGGCTTTGACAGAGGCGCTGATGATGGGCGACAGCACCCGTACCGACGCGGTAACACGGCTTTACGCAGACGACTTTATCGGGTTCGCAGACGCCGCGCTGAACGAAAGCCGGCCGCAGTTCGCAGACGTTCAGCTTTACGGCGTGCCGCTTGTCGGAAAGGACGCGCTGCATGGCAGGTTCGGCGCGCTTCCCCCGGCGCTGACGCTTACCGAACGGCTCGACACGGTATACCGATGGGCTGCGGATGAGGCTAAAAATAATTACCGTATGCAGGAGGAAACGCTTCTGCGCCTTGCGGAAGACGCGGACACGGAAGACCTCTCGCCCACCGAGCTGAAAGCGCGGGTGACGGCGGAGCTGCTGCGCGCGGTCAGAACTGCGGTTTACGCCGCGGCGGATACAGATCCCGCGACGGTGTTTCTGCGTCTTGCGACAGAAAAGTTCGGCAGCGGCGCTTTCACAAAGGCGCTTTCCGACCGGATCGGCGCGCGGCGGCTGAATTATGAAGACGCGGTCGCAATGCTTTATATTGCGGCAAAGATCGGCAAGGTAAAGCTCGGCAGAGCGCCGACGCATATCCTGATCGACGAGGCGCAGGATCTTGCGCCGATTCAGCATTTAACGCTGCGGTTATTGTTCCCGAAAGCGGTCTTCACGCTTTTGGCGGACCCGCGGCAGGGCATTGTGAAAGCGGCGAACACGGCGAGCGTCCCTCTTCTTGCCGAAATTTACGGCGCTGATGTAATCTCCATCGGCAAAAGCTACCGCGCGACCCGCGAGCTCGGGGAGTTTTCAAAAAAATTTCTCTCCCCCGCCGACGCGGATTATGAGATATTCGACAGAAGCGGCGACGCGCCGTTTCTGCGGGAAACCGCGGACGCCGCCGCCGAGACCGCGCGAATCGTCAAAGAAGAAGAACACGACCGGTCGGTCTGCGTCATACTGAAAACGACGGAGCGGGCGCGCGCGTTTTACAAAAAACTGCTGCCGCTGCTGCCGGACTGCGGCGCCGTGCTCTCAGAGGACGAGACGATCCGCGGCAGGATCACTGTCATGCCGCTCGCGCTGACCAAGGGCCTTGAGTTCGACACGGTGATCCTGCCGGACGCGGAAGACCTTGAGCGCGACCCCGCTGCGGCGTATCTCGCCTCCACCCGCGCGCTGCATCGGCTTTATTTGTTGTATAAATTCTGATTTATCGATAAAGTCCCGAGTCCCGAGTCTCGAGTCCCGAGATACGTAAGGTAAGCTTGTGCGTCTTGGCAAAACAGCGGGAAACAATATGTTTTTCCATTTATTATCCTGACTGAAAATTATCGCCTCGGGACTCGGGGTGCGGATCCCCGGTGGGGATCTCTGCGGCTTGCCGCAGAAGCACCGACCGGAGCGGGCAGCGGAGACCTCGAAACTCGGGACTAAATTCTGATTTGTGCGCTTGCGCATAAATCAGAATTTAAAAACGGACCGGAAGCATTGCGCTTCCGGTCCGTTGTCGTATAACTTCTTTTATTCAGCATCAACGAACGCGTCGCCGTTGATATATTTCGTCAGGTCGCCCAGATGGCTCATGAGCTTGACAAGATCCTTGATGATGTAGGTGATGCGATTGACAAGCACGTTGAAGCTGTTCGCCTTGACAACGGCGAGATCGGCCTTATTCCCGGGTACAAAAGACGCGTCCGTCTCATAGCTGAAGATCGCGAATGCGGAAGCATGGTCGGAAAGAGATTCGCCGCTCTCGCTGTCGCGATACCATTCATAAAGGAAGGTCTCGGGCTTGATGGAGACGTTATCGCCGTCTTTATAAAGATATTTCTCGACGGAATCCCATACGCCCCAATAACTCTCCTGCGACGTGCCGTAGATCTCAGCGGGGCCGGAGAAATCGTAATAATCGCCGCCGTTGAACAGCTCTGTCCACGCGTCCTTGAGACCCGCGCCTTCAATAAGGATCTCTGTGAAGCCGTCGTCGTCGGAATGGTGCCCGCTGATATTGAAATCGCCGGTCACGATCACGGGTCTGCCGGTCTTGTTCGAGGCGATCAGTTCGGCAAGCTGACGGAAGTTGTCGCGTCTTGCTTCCTTTGAACCGGCGTCGCCGTAAGCGTCCGCATGGATATCGTAGAAATCGACGAATACGCCGTCGCCGACCTCGATCACCGCGTAAAGGATGCCCTTCGGCGTCATTTCATCGGCGCCGTCGTCGATCACGCCGTACGCCTTCTGCCAGGTGATGCGCGTCTCGTTGTAGATCGCCTTATGCGCATAGATATTCATGCCGTCGCCGCCGGGCACGCCGCCGGTATGGTTGGTCTTATAGCGATATCCGGTCAGCTCGCCGACAAGAGAATCGTGATACCCGAAATCCTCCTGCGTCAGGATGATATCGGCGTTCTTTTCATTTAGCTGTTTGCCGATCTGCGCCTGGTTCGACGGAATATCGGTATCGTCCTTGCCGATCATCGCCTTCCAGTTGGGCAGGCCCGCCACATTGTATGATACGAGCGAGAACGTGCCGGCGGTCTCTTCCGCGGAAGCGCCGATCACGCAGACGGAGAGAAGCATCAGCGCCGAAAGAACGATCGCGATAATGCGTTTGAATGTTTTCATAAAAAAAACTCCTTATGCATAAATTTACAAATTAAGTATAGCACCGTAAGGCGTTTTCTGTCAATAAATATGAAAAAAGTTTATACAGATGTCAATTCCCTTTCACAATTTGACAAATAAATTCTGATTTATTTGGATGTAAGGCAATAGGCATTAGGCAATAGGCATTAGGTAACATGCCCAGACGCACAGCGTATATTTGACATGTCTATTGCCTGATGCCCAATGCCTAATGCCTTGACAAAAGCCCGACAAATCAGAATTTACTTCTTTAACAGCTCCAGAATCTCCCCGCAGTCGCGGTATACCGCCTCGGGTTTGTCGGGCGAGGCGGCGAGAATCGCGGGCGTCGTCTCGCCGCTCATCACGAGCGCGGTATGGATCCCCGCGTTCAGACCGCTTTTGATATCGGTATAAATGCGGTCGCCGATGACGATCGTCTCTTCGGGCTTACAGCCCCACGTCTCCATGGCGAGCTGCGGCATCAGCGGTTCGGGCTTGCCGATGAATTTCGGCCGGCGGCCCGTGGAATTGAACAGCATCTCGCTGACCGAGCCGCAGTCCGGCACCGAGCCGAACTCCGTCGGGCAGACAAGATCCGGGTTTGTGGCGATATAGGGAATGTCTTTGTTCAACAGGATCCTGCTCAGATCCTCGAGCTTCTGAAACGTCAGCTCCGTGTCGAAACCGGTCACGACGCAGTCGACGTCGGGAGAATACACGTCCGTAATATTAAACCCCCGCGCCCGCAGCGCGTCCTTGAGGGACTTTGTGCCCTGCACGTACATGAAACGATTCTTATAATGCTTTTCGAGATAATACGCCGTGGCCTGCGCGGAGGTAATGAACTCATCTTCCCCGGCGGGAATGCCGAGTCTGCCGAGCTTTTTTATATAGTCCGCCACGCTCTTTGAGGAATTGTTGGTCATAAAAAGATACTTCCTGCCGCGCTCTTTCAGCAGCGTCAGCAGCGGCAGGGTAAACGGGAACAGACGGTCGCCGAGATACAGCGTCCCGTCCATATCGAAAAGCCATAGATTGATTGCTTTCAGATCTATCATTGTGATTTCCTTATTAAAGACTGATTTGTCAGGGTCTTTTGTTTGCGGATATCGGGGATCGGGGATCGGATATCGTGTCTGACCCGCGGCTGATATCATAAAATGAACTCCGCGGAATCTGAATAGAACAAGTATCGTCCAATATACAGGCACGATCCGCGAAATCCGACATCCGATATCCGAAATCCTGATTTATTTTACTACATAATTTCCTTTTCATCAATAGCAAAACCCTTGCATTTTTCGGCGAATGGGTGTAGAATATTCGTATAAAATTGCTATGGAGGAATGAAATAATGGCAAAAGAAGTATTGGTTGAAGTATCCGCGCGTCACGTTCACGTTACGCAGGAGGCGCTTGAGACGCTGTTCGGCAAGGGCTTTGAGCTTTCCTTTAAAAAGGCGCTCTCCCAGCCCGGTCAGTTCGCCACCAACGAGCGCGTGCAGGTCATCGGCGAGAAGGGCAGCTTTCCGGCAGTCTCGATCCTCGGTCCGGTCAGACCCGAGACCCAGGTCGAACTCTCTGCGACGGACGCGCGCTCCATCGGCGTAAAGGCCCCCGTGCGCGAATCCGGCGACCTTGAGGGCACTGGCGGCTGCAAGATCGTCGGTCCCGCGGGCGAGATCGAGATCGACCACGGCGTGATCGTCGCGAAGAGACATATCCACATGACCCCCGCCGACGCCGCCGAGTTCGGCGTGGAGGACAAGCAGATCGTCTCGGTAAAGATCGACTCCCCCGACAGAAGCCTCATCTTCGGCGACGCGGTGGTGCGCGTCAGCGAGAAATACGCCCTCGCGATGCATATCGACACCGACGAGTCCAATGCGGTCCTCGCCCCCGCGGGCACGATGGGCGAAGTCATTCTGTAATGATCGCCGCATAAATAATACAGACAAGGGTGGAACTGCGAATGGCTCCCGTTGTGAATATTCTGCACGGCACGGACTGGTGGACGGACTGCGATGATATCGCGGCGCTTCGCGTGCTCTGCCGCGCGCACCGGGCCGGAAAGATCCGTCTTCTGGGTGTGGGCATTGATTCTGTTATGGAATATTCCGCGCCTTCGGTGAGCGCGTTTACGGAAAATGAAGGCGTGCGCGTTCCGATCGGAATCGACCGTTCCGCGATACGGGACGGCAGCGGCTGTAAATATCAAAAAGTATTGGCGGAATATCCGCACTTCGTCCGTTCCAACGACGAATGCGACGAAGCATGGCGTCTTTACCGAAAAACGCTGGCGCGGCTGGACGGAAAGGCGGATATCACCGAGGTCGGCTTCCCGCAGATCATCATGCAGCTTTTAAAGAGCGAACCCGACGAATACTCTCCCCTGACCGGCGAAGAGCTGGTCAGAGAAAAAGTCGGCAGGATCTGGCTGATGGCGGGGCAATGGGACCGATCGCCCGGAAAGGAATACAATCTCACCGCTTACCCCGCCTGCTGTGAAGCGGGAGATTACCTTTGCGGGCACGCCCCCGTTCCGTTGGTTTTTCTCGGCTTTGAGGTCGGGCTGAACGTGATCACGGGCAACGAGCTTGCGGACGGGGATCTGCTGAAAACGGCGTTCGCCGCGCACGGCTCGCCGAACGGCCGGCATTCCTGGGATCCGATGCTTGTTACCGCCGCGGTGACCGGGGATTTTGAAGCCGCCGGCTATTCCGCCGTGTACGGAACGGCGCATGTTGATCCCGCGACCGGTGAAAACACCTTTACGCCCGGCGACGGCGCGCATTGTTACCTGGTTAAAAAGCATCCGGACGGGTTTTATTCGGATATGATCAACGCTCTGATCGCTTCGGAATAAACCGACCGTCCGCCCGACGCGCCGGACATGTCCGCGCGCGTTGCAAAAAAAGAAAAACTTCTGAGCCGCCGTGAGGCGTTTCAGAAGTTTTTTTCTATTTCAAACAAATCCCGGAACACAAATTCGCACATTCCGCGGATCTCGTCGGTCGGCTGAATAATATCCGGCACCATGATGCAGCGCATGCCGGCGGCGTGGGCGGAACGGATCCCGTTGAAGGAATCCTCCACGGCAAAGGCGTCCTCCGATTTCACGCCCGCAGCCTCGCAGGCGGAGAGGTAAATATCCGGCGCGGGCTTGCTGTGCCGGACGTTATCGCCGCCGAAAACCACGCCGAAATATTTGCGGAAATCCGTGCGTCGCAGATTTTCCTCAACGCGCTCGCGTTTCGTCGACGAGGCGAGCGCAAGCGGATAATCCTTTGATAGCAGATACTCAAGGCTCTCCCGAGCGCCGGGCTTCAGCGGGATACCTTCGGTATCGATGATCACCTGACTCTGTTCGTCAAACACGCGGATATACTCGTCAGCGGCCGTTTCGCAGATCTGATAATCCATCAGTTTTTTCTTATAATCGCGCATGTTCATGCCGATGAACGACGCCTGCTGCGCCTCGGTCATATCAAAGCCGATCGCCGCAGCCGCGCGTTTTGCCGCCCGCCACGAGATTTTTTCGGTGTCGAACAGCACGCCGTCCATGTCAAATATAATTGTATTTTTCATAATAAACCAACTCTGTAAAAACTGATTTGTCGGGTTTTTCGACTTTGATAAAATGAGGAATGAGGAATGAGGAATGTCGGAAGTCGCTTCGCGACTTGGATTATATATTCGGCAAGAATACTTTTACAGTATTAATCGACATAGTTCATGTCGATCGGCCCCGAAAAATAAAGTTTACGCACATCTATGATCGAGGTACGGAGCGAAGCTCCGTCATTCATTCCTCA
>JAFRPB010000140.1 GCA_017429345.1 Clostridia bacterium
CCGTCAGATTTTTCGTCAGATCGTTCAAAAAGACCGCAGGAAGGCTGTCGCCTTTCAAGGGATTTTTGGGCGATATGACGGGAAAGATGCAAGCAAGGTGCGTGCCGAATCTTCAGATGTGAATTAATCAGTGGTTACCTAATGCCTGTAAAATCTGATTTAACGGCAAAGCCGTTAAATCAGATTTTACCCATATCCCACATCAGCGACGACAAAATATACTTATCCCGGATATCCCGCGTCATGCGGAACGCAAGGTCGGTCTCCTCGTCCGGGAGGCCGATATCCGAGGGCTTCGTCGGCGCGCCGATGGTCTTCAGGATATGTTCCGTCTCTTCGTAAGACGGCAGCTCTTCGTCGATGATCCGCAGAATTTTTTCCCATCTGCCGCAGATATTGCAGATCCGCCGCGCGTGCTTCGCTTTATCGTACCGGTCGGAGCAGACCGCGCCGTCGATGATCGCCTTCGCGCTCCCGCCGAGATATTCTTCGATTTTTTTGAACCACGCGTCCTGGTCGAATCCGTCGAAGAAGCGCTGCGCTTCCTGTTTGTCGGGACGCAGCGTCTTGAGTGTTTCGTAGCGCTTCAGCGTCAGCAGCTCGCCGATGCCGCACTGAACGCCGTGCAGCGACCAAGGGGTGCCGAATTCCAGCGCGCGCATATCCCACAGGTGCGAGAAATAGTGCTCTGTGCCCGATACAGGGCGGCTCACGCCCGCCCAGTCCGCGGCGACGCCCGAGATAATGAGGCCTTCCATCACGGCGTTCACCGCTGCGGGGTCGCCCGTGAGCAGACCCGGCGCATTGTCGACGCATTTTTTCACCGCCGCGCGGATCATCTTCGCGACTTCCTCGCAGTAGTATTCCCCGGTCACCTCTCTGCCGATACGCCATTCGCAGAGGCTCGTGTATTTCGCGAGCATATCCCCGAGACCCGCCTGCAGCATGAGCGGCGGCGCGTTTTTCAGCACGTCCGTATCGCCGAGGATCACGTCCGGGCAGGCGGAATCGACCGAGACCTTGAGCCCGCCGCGGATCACCGAGGAGGTGGACGAGGCGTAGCCGTCCATCGACGGCGCGGTGGCGACGACGATAAACGGCAGCCCTGTCAGCTTCGCGAGGATCTTCGTGATATCGTTGATCACGCCCGAACCGACCGCGACGAGGATATCGCAGCGGTGATCGAAATGCAGGATCAGCGATCCGAGCGCCTTTTCGTCCGGCTCGACGCGCTCTTTGCCGTAGGTGAAACGCGTATAGGGAACGCCGTTTTGCTCTAAATTATCAGTTACCCTGTCGCCCGCGGCGGCAAAGGTGTTTTCGTCTGCGATCAGAAAGGCCCTCGTCTCGCCGTATTTTTTGATATAGCCGGAAAGAAGTCCGATCGCGCCGGGACGGACGGCCGCGTCCTTCAGATGCGCGCGGTGCTCTTTGCCGCAGGCGCATCTGAACGCCGGGCGTCGGATCAGTTCCTGAACGTCGTAGGTTGTTTGCATGGAATACACTCCTTTTTCGGATCACGGAAAACGATTTCACGACTTCACGATATCCGATCCCCGATCCCCGATATCCGATTCATATCCCACCATCGTCTGCAGCAAGGTTGATGCGTACACGCGGGAGAAAAAGTCGTTCGGGTGGTTGATGTTGTTGCCCGTGTAATCGAGAAAGCGCTTTCTCGTCAGAACGGACGCGCTGACCGAGGTCATCTGCGCGACGCCGCAGGGGATCCCCTCGCCGTTGAGGGCTTCGGCGAGACGCAGAAGTTCCGGCTCCTGCCCGGGCTGCGAAGCGTTCCACCCGCCGAGCGCTTCGGGGTTCGGCAGCATCGTGGAGACGAGCAGCACCGACGTGTCCTTGCGCATGGAAAGCACGTGCCGCACGATCTTCTCGCAGTTGTCCGCGGTCTCCCGCGGATCGCTTCCCCCGTCGTTCATGCCGAAGGCGAGAACGAACAGGTCGCAGCCGTATTTTTCGATCTGCGGCGTGATATGCGTGCCGAGCCGTTCGACGCCGCCCCGGGAATTCCATCCGCCGACGGCGGTATTGACGTAGGTCAGCGCGCCGCGGTCTCCGGCGGCAAAGTCCGGCACGGGCAAAGCGTAGGTATTCTCCGCGTCGGGCGGCGCAAAACGGACCGTATACCCGTAAAGCTCCGCCAGCGCGCGCGTCAGCAGCATCGGATAGGGCGGCTGATACGGCGGCGTATTCTGAACGAGACTTGCGTTCGCGCCGTAGGTGATGCTGTCGCCGTAAAACAGGACCGTCGCGTCCCGCCCGGTTTTGAGCAGGTCCAGAAAACGTTCGAAGCGTCCGGGATGATGCGGCTGACAAAAGCCGTCGTATGTGTCGGAATGCGTATAAGTAACGCGCACCTGAAAGCGCGGGATCGTCCCGTCCTCCGAGAAATAACAGGGGGATTCCGTACCGTCGGGCTTGCGCACCCGAAGGAGCGGCGCCGCGCCCTCGGAATAATAGAGCTCCGGCGTCATTACTGGAATCGAAGAAGCCTGCGTCAAGGCGATCTTTCCGTCGCGGACGGTATAATCCTTTTCCGGTTCGTAAACCGTTCCGCCGTCGTAGGACTTCACGGAAAGAATTTGATCGATCCTGTAAAGAAGACGCACTTCCTCGCCGGGATAAACGAACGCGGCGGTCTCGTCCTCGACGAGTCCTCCCCGCGTCAGCGAGGCAAGGGGAGTAAAGCGGAAAAATTGTTCAACGGTCATGATATCACCTGTGAGTTATGATTTATCGAGGTGTGTTATTCGCGGATATCGGGGATCGGGGATCGGATATCGTGCCGAAACCGCGGCTCAAATCAAATAATTAACGCTGCGGATACATAGAGAAAAACAGAATATAATTTACAAGCACGATTCGCGATATCCGATATCCGATATCCGAAATTCTGATTTCTGCGCTTGCGCAGAAATCAGAATTTACAATACGCAACAAACGCCTCCAATAATCTGTCGTTGCGTTTGCCGTTGTCATCCGGGAACGCGCAGCCGTGCCAGGCGACGGCGGTCTTTTTAGTCTGCGAAAAGGCGATCATCTGTCCGCGGGCGCCGGTCTTGACCCAGACGTCAAAATCGCGGAACCTGCCGAGCGCGAAGTCGTTTCCCTTCGATTCCCCGATCCATTGCTCCGAGATCAGGCGCTTCCCGTCCCATACGCCGCCGATCGCGTAGAGATATCCCATCTTCGCGATATCGCGGGCGCGGGCGAACAGGCCGCCGCCCCCGATCGGATGTCCCTGCGGGCAGCAGACCATCGTCCACTGACCGAAACCGAGGGGCTTGAAAAAACTTTCGTTGAGATATTTGTCCGCCGTCCTGCCGCTTACTGCGGCGATAATGCGCGAGAGAAGATAGTACGCCGCGTCGGAATACCTGCGATAGGTCTCCGGCGCGTGGGGGAGGGGCGTGCGGAACACTTCGGAGAGAAAATCGTCGCCGATCATCGTGTTGGAATCGTCCTCGTCCACGCCGTAGCGGATGCTGTCGTCGCCCATGCCCGTCATATGCCGCAGGGTATTGCGCACGGTGACGTGATGCCAGCGCGGCTCCATGTCAGACGGAAGCAGTTCCGGCGGGAAAAACGAGGTCACGGGCGCGTCAAGGTCGAGCTTTCCCTCGTCCCGCAGTCTGCCGACCGCCGCCGCAATGAAGAACTTCGTCGCGGAATGGCTGTTGTTGATCGAGTTGCAGTTCTCATTTTTCCATTCGAGGATCCCGTCTTTGCTCACGATCGCCGCGTCGTACATCGGCGCTTCTTCGTCGAGCACCGCTTTGAAAAAGACGTTTTCCGCCGCCTCTTCATCTGTCAGCCTTTTTATATTGAATTCCATGAGATTTCCCCGCATTCCGGAAATAAAGGTTTTTGAGTGTCGCCTATATTATATATTCGCCGCAGGGAGAATGCAATCATTAATTTTCATATTTCCGATCGCGTTCTGCGCGTTGCGTTTTGCGATTTTGCGACGTCCGGATTCTGCGATCCGCGTTGATTTTACAATCAAACTTCCCAATATTCCGAATATACATTAAACTTACCGCAGCTCGGATCACATAAAAAACAACGCCTTTCTTATGCGGTTTTATTTCGCAGGGGGTTCTTATGCTATTTTATTCCCGAAATTGTTGAAAAAACGGATTCGTTGGTATATAATAGCCTCGTATTCTATTTCGGAAAGGAATGTTTTTTATGGCAGAATTCTTGCTTTCCGCGTTCGCCGACGAGGCGGGCGGGGGACTGCTCGACCAGATCCGTGCGCTCAAGGAGAACGGCTTTACACACATCGAGCCCCGCGGGCTCGATTACGGCAACATCTCCGACTACACTGCAGAACAGTGCCGCGAGGTGCGCAAGATCCTCGACGACAACGGCATCGGTATTTCGGCGATCGGCTCGCCCTTCGGCAAGATCAACATCAAGGATGATTTTGCGCCGCATTTCGACAAATTCAAAAGAAACGTCGAGAACGCGTGCATTTTAGGTGCGGAGCGCATCCGCATGTTCAGCTTCTATTTCGACGCGGGCGACGATTACGCGGCATACCGCGACGAGGTCATGGAGCGGCTCGACCGGTTCGCGACGGAATCCCTGAAAAGCGGCGTATGGTGCTGCCATGAGAACGAAAAGGGCATCTACGGCGATATCGACGACCGCTGCCTTGACATTCTGACGACCTTTGAGGGCAAGATCAAAGGAGTGTTCGACCCCGCGAACTTCATCCAGTGCGGCGTGGAGATCCTGCCCGCCTACGCGAAGCTCAAGAAATACATCGACTATATGCACGTTAAGGACTGCATTTTCGCCACGGGCAAGGTCGTTCCCGCGGGCAAGGGCGAGGGGCACGTTCCGGAGCTTCTGAAGCTCTTTGCGAAGAAGGACGGCAAGCGTTTCCTGACGCTCGAGCCGCATCTGAGAGTGTTCGACGGTCTTCAGAACCTCGAGCAGGAGGGCGGCACCGCCGACCAGATCAAAGAGGACTACACGTATCCGACGAACCGCGAAGCGTGCGACGCGGCGGCAGCCGCGATGAAGGCGCTGCTGTAAGCAGCGCCTTCAGCGCGAAGTGAAAAATGAAAAGTGAAAAATGAAAAATTGAGGATGGGGCTTTGCCCCATACCCCAATTATAGATTGGGATCAGGGAGCGTCATATATATAAATCAAGTCGCGCAGCGACTTCCGACATTCCTCACTTCTCATTCCTCATTTCTCATTTATCGGATTCTTTATATCAAGGAGGAAGCATTATGTTTGTACATTCCAACTTAAAGGGCCGCGTGGCGGTCGTTACGGGCGGCGGCGGCGTTCTCTGCAGCGGCTTTGCCAAGGATCTCGCCGCGCAGGGCATGAAGGTCGCGGTGCTCGATATCAACGAGGCGGCGGCGAATAAAGTCGCCGACGAGATCAGAGCCACGGGCGGCGAGGCGATCGGCGTCGCGTGCAACGTGCTTGAAACGGCGAGCCTCGAGCAGGCAAGAAAAACGATCAACGACACCTTCGGCAAGTGCGACCTGCTGCTCAACGGCGCGGGCGGCAACAATTCGAAGGGCACCACCTCGAAGGATACCCTCGAGCTCTCCGACCTTGAAAACAAGGTCGAGGGCGTGAAGACCTTCTTCGATCTGCAGCCCGACGGCATCCAGTTCGTCTTCAATCTCAACATTCTCGGCCCGCTGCTCACCACTCAGGTCTTCGCGGCGGACATGGTCGGCAGGGAAAATACCTGCATCATCAACGTCTCGTCCATGAACGCCTACCGTCCGCTCACGCGCATCCCCGCGTATTCGGCGGCGAAGGCGGGCGTGTCGAACATGACGCAGTGGATGGCGGTGCATTTCGCCGACGTGGGCATCCGCGTCAACGCGATCGCGCCGGGCTTCTTCTCCACGAACCAGAATAAAACGCTGCTGTATAACCCCGACGGCTCGCTTTCCGCGCGGTCGGAGAAGATCATCTCCCATACGCCGCTGCGCCGTTTCGGCACGACGGACGACCTGACGGGGTCGCTTCTCTTCCTTGCGGACGAGACCTATTCCGCGTTCGTCACCGGCGTGATCATCCCGATCGACGGCGGTTTCTCCGCATATGCCGGCGTGTAATACCGAAAAAGAAGCGTCTTCCGGAGAGCCGCGGCGGTCAACGCCGTATCTTCTGCCGTCGTGGGTCCCCGGACGGGCGCTCGATCTTTACAAAACCGTCGTCGTCGCCGTGCAGGGCGCCTGTACCGGCGCGGATACCGCCGGCGCGGCGTATTCCCCGAAAGAGCCCGGCCGGATCCTTCTGAACGCGGTCCTCGCGGCGGATCTGCACACCGACGGCAACACCTACCGAGACCGCAACGTGACGCTGACGAAGGCATTCGCCGGCGTTTCACGGTCTGCGGACTTTGACGCGTATATTCTCGCGGGGGATATCACGAATTCCGCCGCGGAATGCGAATACGTGAACCTGCGGGCGATGCTGAACCTGTTCCGCCGCGGAGCGCGGGTCGTGCCGGAGCTCGGCAACCACGATTCCGGCGGCACCAGCGTCGGCACGGCGGGGGAGAAGCCCTTCTCGGTCGCCGAGGCGCGTTTCCGGGCGTTCCTGCGGTACTGCGGGATCGACAGCGGGTGGAATTATTATGCGCTCGAAATCAAAGGCTTCCGCTTTCTTGTGCTCGGCACCGAAAAGATGCTCAACGACGACGCGGATCTCTCCCCGGCGCAGCTTGCGTGGCTCGACAAAGAACTCGCGGACGCCCCGGCGGGAAAACCCGTTTTTGTGATCGCGCATCAGCCGCCCCGCGGGATCAACGGCGCGGATAAGCCGGAGGCGTGCCTCGGCGCGCAGTCCGGCGAAGCGTACGCGATATTGAAAAAACACGCCGCCAAAGGTCGGACGGTCCTGTATATCAGCGGTCATATGCACCGGGACTTCGGGGAGCGCTCCTTTGAAAACCCCGCGCCCGGGATGTATTTCCTGAACCTGCCGTCGTTTCTGTATAACGACGGCGGTGGTCTCGGCGCGGCGCTCGAAGTCTACCCCGACCGGCTTCTCATCCGCCCGCGGAATTTTATCCGCGGAGAATGGGTGTGCGGCGAGTACTGTATTGAATTCTAATAAAAGGCATTAGGCAGCAGGCAATAGACATTAGGTAACAAGCCGAGGCGCTCAGTGTATATTTGACAGATCTATTGCCTAATGCCCAATGCCTAATGCCTCTAAATTAACAAATCGGTGATGTTATGTATTCCTACTTCATCAAACTCCTCGCCTGCATCATGGCGGTGCTGCTTTCCGCGGTCGCGGTCACGAACGGCGCGCCGTCGGCAGGGAGCCCTTACGACGCCGAATCGCCGCAGGAGCTTCTGCTTTACGCGGCGCTGGTCGCCGACACGCACGTGGACGGCAACCCGGTCCGCGACAGGAATATCGTTCTTGCGAAGGCGTTTTCCGGGATCTTCAAAAACAAAACGCCTCTTGACGCGCTCGTGATGGCGGGGGATAACACCAACGCCGCGGATTGGGACGAATACGTCAATCTTGAGGCGCTGATGATGATGTATAACCGCGCGGGGCAGATCGTCCCCGCCATGGGCAACCACGATTCCGGCGGGACCAGCGAAGGCACCGAAGACGAGAAGACCTTCCCCGCGTCCGGCGCGCGCTTCCGCGATTTCCTGCGGTTCTGCGGGATCGAAAGCGAGCGGAACTATTATTCCGTCGTCGTGAACGGGTTTTATTTCGTCGTCCTCGGCACGGAAGCGATGCTCCTGAACGACGCGTATCTTTCCCGCACACAGCTGCAGTGGCTCGACCGGACGCTGACGGACGCGCAGGCGTCGGGGAAACCCGTCTTTCTGATCGTGCATCAGCCCCTGAGCGGGATCAACGCCTCCGGCGAGGTTCTCGACATTCTGAAGACCCACGCCGCGGCGGGGCAGACGATCATGTATATCAGCGGGCATTGGCACGCCCCGTTTTCTCAGCAGTCGTTCACAAATCCCGCGCCGGGGCTGTATTTCCTGAACCTGCCCTCGCTTCTCGATACCGACGACGGCGGCTTCGGCGCGCTGCTCGAAGTTTACCCCGATCGCATCCTCATCCGCCCGCGGAATTTTATTGCGGGGGAATGGGTGTCGTTAGAGTACAGCATACAGTATTGAGATAAAAGGCAGTAGGCAGCAGGCAATAGGCATTAGGTAACGAACCGGGACGCACAGCGTATATTTGACAGATCTATTGCCTAATGCCCAATGCCTAATGCCTCAAGTAATAAGAAAGAGGTACCACCATGACTCTGTCATCAAAATTCGCCGCGCTGAAAAAACGCGTCGGCGGCAACCGTGAAAAATTCGGTTATGAAGAAACCTTCGGCATGCCCCGCGAGGAACTGCAGTATATCACTATGCCCTCGCCCGCGCAGCGCCGGATCCTCGCGGAGCTCGAGTTCGCGCTGCAGCTCTCCAAAGTCAACGGCGGCGCGTTCGACGGCGCGATCGGCGAAGCGCTGGATCTCCTGACGCAGAAAATGGACGCGGAGGGCGCGATCGGCGCCAGCGACTGCGCCGCGGCGGAACAGCTCCTCTCGCCCCTCGCGGAAAAAGCGAAGGAATACGAGCTGATCCTCGCCGGCCACGCGCACATCGACATGAACTGGATGTGGGGCTGGCACGAGACGGTCTCGATCACGCTCGCAACGTTCCGCACGGTGCTGAAGCTGATGGAGGAATACCCCGATTTCTGCTTCTCGCAGTCGCAGGCATCGGTCTATAAGATCGTGGAGGATTTCGCCCCCGAGCTGATGCCGCAGATCAAAAAGCGCATCGCCGAGGGCCGCTGGGAGATCACCGCCTCCGCGTGGGTCGAGCCGGACAAGAACCTGCCCGACACCGAATCCCTGCTGCGGCATATCAAATATACGAAGACCTATCTGCGCGACGTGTGGGGCGTCGACCCCGATTCGCTTGAGATCGACTTCTCGCCCGACGCCTTCGGTCACAGCCGCCACATCCCCGAGATCGACCTGAACGGCGGCGTGAAATATCTGTATCACTGCCGCGGCCTCGACGAGCAGCAGTCGCTTTACCGCTGGCGCGCGCCGAGCGGGGCGGAGCTGCTGGCGTATCACGAGCAGTATTGGTATAACAGCGCGATCACGCCGCATATCGGCATCGGCATGCCCGGCGTCGCGGAGCGCACCGCGGGTCTCAAGACGGGCCTGATCGTTTACGGCGTGGGCGACCACGGCGGCGGACCGACCCGGCGCGACCTGAACCGGGCGATCGAAATGATGAGCTGGCCGATCTTCCCGCGCATTCGTTTCGGCACGATCCGCGAGTTCTTCCATATCGCGGAATCCGTGCGCGAAAAGCTGCCGGTGATCGACTACGAGCTGAACTTTGTGCTGACCGGCTGCGCCACCACGCAGAGCCGCATCAAAAAATATGTCCGCAAGTGCGAAAACACCCTCGGCGACGCGGAAAATCTCGCCTCTCTCGCCGCGATCAAGACCGGGAAGAGATTCGATCCCTCGGTGCAGAAAAAGGCGCGCAGAGAAGTTCTGTTCTGCGATTTCCACGATATTCTGACCGGCTCCTGTGTGCAGGACAGCCGCGAGCACGCGATCGGCGTGCTGCAGCAGGCGCTGGCGCTGGGGCAGACGCAGCTTTCCGACGCGATGCGCGCGGTCTGCGATAACATCGACACCTCCGGTATCGCGTTCGATCCGAATACCGCCGATTCCCAGTCGCAGGGCGCGGGCGTGGGCTTTTACGCCACGGATCACGCGTCGTACAACAGCCCCGAGCGCGGCAACGGGCTTGTGCGCGCCTATACCGTGTTCAACCCGACGACCGAGCCGAAGGCGGAGCCGATCGAGATCACCGTATGGGACTGGCAGGGCGACCTCCGGCTGATGAAATTCGCCGACGCGGACGGCAATCCGCTCGAATTCCAGCTTCTCGACCGCTCGTATCAGCGGTATTGGGATCATCAGTACGTGCGCGTGCTCGTTTACGCCGAGCTTCCCGCGCTGGGCTATAAAACCGTCGTGCTCTCGCAGGACGAATTCGGGGAATACCCCTTCTATTATCAGCTCGCGACGAACCGGCAGCCCGAGGAGAACATCGTGCTCGACAACGGGATCATCCGCGCGGAGTTTGACTATCGGGACGGCGCGATGATCTCCCTCAAAGACGCCGAATCCGGCGAGGAATTCATCGCCCCCGGCAAAAAGGCGGGCTTCGTGCTCGTCGAGACCGAGAAACGCACTTCCGACGCGTGGAACATCGGCAGATACCTCAAACAGTTCCCGGTGGACGACACCCTCGAGGTGGTCGAGCATACGAACGGCGCTTTGCGCAAGGGCTTCACCGTGAAGACGCGCGTACTCTCGTCCGTCATCACCGCCGAGATTTATCTTGATAAAGGCGCGAAGCAGGTTACGATCAACACCGAGGTCGACTGGCACGAGATTACGGGCAAGACCGTTCCCGTGCTGACCTATATGCTGCCCGCCGCGTACAAAGCGGAGAAATATCTCTACAACGTCCCGGGCGGGAACGCGCTGCGCGAGCCGATGGATCTGGACGTGCAGGGCCTTTCATTCATCGCGGCGCTGCGCGAGCACGAAAAGAGCGCGGCGATCTTCACCGACTGCAAATCCGGCTTCCGCGGGAGGGCGGACGGCACGCTCGTCTCCACGCTCATCAACGCGAGCTTTTCGCCCGATCCGTACCCGGAGCGCGGGATCCACAAATTCACCCTCGGCGTCGGGATCGAACAGGGCTGCAAAAAGCGGCTCGAGAATAACGCCGTGGGCTTTGCCCGCAGGCTCGTCTATCAGAGCGTCGGCTGCCACGAAGGCACGCTCCCGGCGAGCGGCGCGTTATGGCAGGGCGGCGTGAAGCGCGCGGTTGTCTACTCGGTCGCGTCCTTTGCGGATACGCTCGAAGTCCGCATCGGCTCGCCCGCGGGGAAGGACGGCTGTGCCGAACTGACCTTTGAGAAGCCCGTGAAGACCGCTGAATTCGTCGATCTGCTCGGCAGACCGGCGCAGGGTCTTCCCGCGCCCGAGGTTGACGGCGGCACGGTGCGCGCCGCGATCCCCGCGTATCATATCGTGACTCTGAGGATCGGATTCTGAGGCGCGTGTTGCGTGTTGCGTTTTGCGCTTTGCACCGGGCGGGTTAATTTGATATTCATATCGTAATCAATCGGGCGGGCGACCGTCCGATTTTTTTTGGGAACCTCTGAATATTCGACGCGTTCAGATTGCGAAGAGATTTTTTTGTCAGACGAAACAAAAAGCGCAGTTAATACTTTATGTATTGACGAGCATTTTTGTAAAGTATGACGAAAAAAGATCAAATAAGATGAATGCACGAGGATTTTCAGAGGTGACCTATTGCCCGAAAAACAGCTCCGTCATAAAAAGCGCGCCGAGACGGAAGCCATAGAGAAAGCCTCCGCATTCGTTGTCCGCGGCGATTTCGGCGCAAAGCTCCGAGAATTCCTCGAGGTCCCTTTGCGCATCGGACGTCATATTCGCGGCGAGCCTGTGGAACATCGCGTCTTTTTTCCGTTCTTCATCCTTGATCTCTTCCACCTCTTCGAGAGATTTTCCGACAATCTCCAGCCTGCCGTAAAACAAATCTTTCAGAATCGAATCCATTTTGAATGCTCCTTTGACATAGAATCAATATACTCTTATATGTGATTATACTCTCATATAAGATTATTGTCAAGAAAAAGATCATAAATTATACTTGATATCAGAGGTGTTTATGATGATCGTATATAACCGTTTTTTTGAAACTCTGAAAGAAAAGAATATTACAACCTACAAACTGATAAAACAATATCATATCAGCGGAAGTCTGATCGATAAATTAAAGCACAATAAGTCCGTCACGACCACAACAATCAATGATTTATGTTCAATTCTCGGCTGCGGTGTGGACGGAATTATGGAATACGTGCCGGACAACAAATAAGCCTGATTCTTAAGGGCTTGAGAATACTGAAACATCAGAATTAAGTGTGAAAGCGTTCCATTGCTGCAGGCAATCAGGAGCGCTCTTTTTTGCTCTATTACTTGCAAATCTTTCCTAAACGACATAAATAGTATTTTGATATAGTAGATATATAGATTATAGTATATATATCAACTATTGTCAATATGTTGAGTATAAAATATAATTTCGTTAAGGAGGGATCGCCATGATCGTATATGATCCGTTCTTTCGAACGCTCAAAGAGAAAAAGATATCCACCTATAAGCTCATAAAAGAATACGGCGTTACGTCAAGTCTTCTTGACCGGATGAAGCATAACAAATCCATTACGACCACAACGCTCAACGATCTGTGTTCGATCCTCGGCTGCGGCGTGGAGGGAATCCTTGCCTACGTCCCCGACGGGGAGCCGGATGCGGCAGAATGATATTTTTATCAAGGTAATAAAATAATTATATAATAGAGGCGATTTTTATGTTTTCCGCAACCAACAACATCAGCCGGATCCTCGGCAGGCTCATCACGGTCCTGCTCACGATCTTCATGAGCACGACGGCGCTTTACGGCAACGTGCATACGAAAGAGCCCGAAGCCCCGCAAAGCTTCACCCCGGTCGTGCGCTTCGCGGTGTGCAGCGACGTGCATCTGGACGGTTCGCCCACGCAGGAGGCGGCGATCCGCCTGGGGCGTCTGTTCGACGATTCCTATGCTTACGCGCAGTCCGACGCGGGGTATCAGAAGCTCGACGCGGTGATCGTCGCGGGGGATTTCGCGAATACCGGCGCAGATAAGGAATACGAGGTCTACAATAGCGTGATCAAAGCGCATATTAAACCGGAAACGCAGCTGCTCGCGGTGCTGGGAAACCATGAATTCATCAGCTACCGCGATTACGACGCGACGATCGGATATGAGAAGTATAAACAGTATGTGTATTCCGAAGTCGACCGCCACGACGTAATAAACGGCTATCACTTCATCGGCGTTTCCTACGACGACAACGGCAAGACCTTCAGCGGCAAGGTGAAGTGGCTGCGCGCCGAGCTCGACAAGGCGAAGAGCGCGGATCCGACGAAGCCGATCTTCGTCTATCAGCACCCGCACCCGCTCATGACCGTTTACGGCAGCGTCTCGTGGAGCGATAAGGATATTCGCACGGTGCTTTCGGAATACCCGCAGGTTGTGGATTTCTCGGGCCATTCGCATTACGCGTCGAGCGATCCGCGCTCGGTGTGGCAGGGCAATTTCACCGCGGTTGGCACAGGCTCGCTCTCGGCGTATATGAGCAATCTCGACTATATCAGCGGCGACGAGGACGCGCCGGGCAAGTCCGGCGGTTTCTGGATCGTCGAGGCGGACGCGAAAGGCGTCGTGCATATGAAGCTCTACGATATCGAGAACAGAACGTTCTTCGACAACGTGGAATATTGGTTCACGGACGTCGCGGACAAGACCAAGCGCGGGTATACGTGGTATCAGCAGAGCAAACGGGATACAAAACCTGCGTTCCCGGCGGACGCGCAGGTGACCGCGAAGAAAAACGACGCGGGCCGGACGCTGCTGCAGTTCCCGGACGCGACGGGATATTACGAGGCGGAGAGTTACGCGGTCGTCGTCGGCAACGGCGAATATGACAAGGTGTTCAGCGGCAAATTTGTTTCCGATTACGTCCGCGCGGGGCTTACCGGCGTGACGCTCGATATCGGCGAGATCCCTCCGGGCGAGTATGAGGTGGAGATCATCCCTTACAGCCCGTATATGAAGCAGGGCAATGCCCTGCGCGGCAATATCACGGTCGACTGACAACGGAATAAAATAAAAACCGTCCCCGCATTCTTCCGGATGCGGGGACAGCGCGTAAAAAACAGAAAAATATATAAAAGTCCTTTCTTATGGACAAGATGTGTGCTATTATATATTTAACTGATTGTTTTTTAATAAATCCAACAGCTGATTAGTGATAAGTGCAAACAGACGGGGGAAAAGTATTGTGATTTATCCGGCTCATATTCGCATTATGTCAAACGGACAGGAGCGGGTACAGACAACAGAGGAACATAATCGGAATACAGCGGAGATTGCGGCAAAATGTCTTGAAATTATCGGGCTCGGTGATGCGGCGTGGCTTTCCGGATTGGCGCACGATGCAGGTAAAGACCGCGAAGCAAGTCGTATTTATCAGACGGATGCAGCACACGGAAAACAAGTCAAACGCGGCTCTGTGATTCACACATTTCAAGGCTGCAGGCTGATCCTTGAAAAACATACTGCATGTCAAACGGGTGATAAAAGAGATATCACGCGGGAACTTACGGCATATGCCGTGGCGGCGCATCACGGATTATTCGATTTGTTCGGCGAGAATCGGTATGCGGGTTTTTTGACCAGAATAGAGAAAAAGGAAATAGAATATGAAACATGCAAAACTGTATTTCTGCAGGACGTCGGTGGTGAGGATGCATTCGATCGGTATTTTGAAAGAGCGCATGCGGCTTTGCTGCCTGTTTATGATCTGATAGATGATCTTGCCGGAAGCAGTGATGAAGAGTATTATTTCTATTTCACATTGCTTGCGAGACTTTTGTTGTCAGCGGTGATCGAAGGAGACCGCCGGGATACGGCTGTTTTTATGAACGACGCGGTATTTCGGGATGACCCTGCGGATATGCGACCTGTGTGGCGTCGGCTCCTTGAACATATGGAAATGAAACTCGATGAATTTCAATCGATTACTCCGATCGATAAAGCGAGAAGATCAATTTCCGATCAATGCCGCGCCACTGCAGAACAAGACGGAGGGATCTTCCGGCTCAACGTGCCTACAGGCGGCGGCAAAACGTTGAGCGCTCTGCGGTTTGCTCTGGCGCATGCGGCGAAGTATAATAAGCGGAGAATCATTTTTACGACGCCGCTTCTTTCGATCTTAGAGCAAAACAGTAAAGTTCTGCGGGAGTTTATCGGCGATGAAAGTGTGATACTTGAGCATCACTCCAACCTGATCCGTACGGAAGAGGACGGAGATGTCCTTGCCGAGCGTGAATTGTTGACTCAGTGCTGGGATTCGCCGGTGATCATAACGACGCTGGTTCAACTTCTGAATACGATGTTTTCGGGAAAAACATCTGCGATAAGAAGATTTTGGGCGTTATGCGGTTCCGTCATTGTGATCGACGAGGTTCAGACGGTTCCCGGGCGGTTTTTATCTCTGTTTAATCTCGCTGTGAATTTTCTTTCCAACGTCTGCGGCGTGACGTTCGTTCTGTGTTCGGCGACGCAGCCCTGTTTTGAAGCCGCGGAGCATCCGATGCAGAGCGATATAAAGGATATCGTTCCTTTTAACGCAGATCTGTGGAAACCGTTTCGGCGTACCGATCTGATTCATGCGCAGGATCGTCCGCTGGCGGAGATCCCTGCTTTCGCCGAAGAGGTTTTGCTAGGTGCAGACAGCCTTCTGATCGTATGCAACAAAAAGAATGAAGCGTCATATCTGTTTCGGGAACTAAAGAGCAGTGATTGTGTTTGTTTTCATCTGTCAGCATCTATGTGTATGGCTCATCGTCGCTGTGTTATAGAAGATATGTTTACAGCGCTTGAGAGAAGTAGAAAAGGCGGACCGAAGGTGCTTTGCGTCTCAACACAGGTGATCGAAGCGGGCGTAGATATTTCTTTTTCCCGTGTGATTCGTTTGACAGCGGGAATGGACAGCGTTATTCAGTCTGCCGGGCGGTGCAACCGGAACGGAGAATCATCAGTCCCGGTCCCCGTGTATATTCTGACCTGTTCGGATGAGGACCTGAAACGGCTCAATGAAATTCAGATGGGACGCAGCGCCGCGTCAGAAATGCTGACCGCCTATCGGAAACAACCGCAGCAGTTTGATGAAGATCTTATGTCCGACGCCGCGATCGGTTATTATTACAAATGTCTGTTCAGGGATATGAATTCGAGAGAAGGATATCAGAACGGACCTCTTCCGGACAGAAATACTTTGTTCTCTCTGCTTTCCGATAATGCAAATTACGCAAACGAAGACAGCGAGGGCTACGGACAATTCTTCCTTCTGCAGGCGTTCCGAACGGCCGGGAGTGCGTTCCGTGTGTTTGATGAGGATACGCAAACGGCGGTCGTTCCTTATGAGGAGGGTGAAGCATTGATCGCGGAAGCGGCGGCGTGGGAGTACCCGCCCGATGATAATACATTGGCGGAATGGTTGGAACGTGTGAAACCGTATACGGTCACGCTGTATGAATATCAGAAAAAAGAATTGGCAAAAAACGGTATGTATATGATCGCCGGCGTTCCGATCCTGCAGCCGTTTCAATACGACAACGACACGGGAGTAATTCCGTGCGGCGGAAATACGGACTTTTTGGAGGTGTAAAAAGACTTGAAGAATACGCAATACCCGAACATCGTGGAGTTTGAGGTTTGGGGTGATTACGGTCTGTTTTCGGATCCGATCATGCGGGTCGGCGGTGAGAAGTGTTCCTATCATGTGCCGACGTATGAAGCGCTGAAGGGCGTTTTGTCTTCTGTGTATTGGAAGCCGACGCTGATCTGGTTCATTGACGCCGTCCGTGTGATGAATCCGATCCGAACCGAGGTCAAAGGGATCAGACCGATCAAGTACTCAGGCGGAAACGATCTTTCGTTTTATACTTATCTGAAAGATTGCCGATATCAAGTTCGGGCGCATTTTGAATGGAATGAGAATCGTCCGGAGTTGATCGCGGACCGCAGCGAGGAGAAGCACCATAATATCGCGCGGCGTATGATCGAAAAAGGCGGTCGTCGCGATGTGTATCTGGGTGCAAGAGAATGTCAGGCGTATGTTGAACCGTGCAGATTCGGTGAAGGCGTCGGCGCATATGATGATGTTCCGGAGCTGGGATTCGGGCTGATGCTGCACGGCATCACCTATGCGGATGAAGCATATGATGACGAGACGAAAAACAAAATGACTGTAAACTTCTGGTATCCCGTAATGAAAAACGGCGTGATCACGTTTCCGCGTCCGGAGGAGTGTCCTCTGCACAAGCCTGTACGGGAGATGCAGATCAAATCATTCGGCGCTGAATGGAATAACTTCAGCGGGCTGAAGGAATTTGAGGAGGCGTTGACATGAGTCTTCTTCAAAAAGCTGTAGCGACCTACGATTGCCAGCAAGCGTTGGTTGGCTCAGTAAGAGCAAACCATGCGACGTTGGCGCCGGTTTCGCATCTTGTTACGAGTGCGCAGATCTGCATCAAACTCGATGAAGACGGGAATATCATTGAAGCATATCAGATGGATGAAAAAATCGTGATCCCCGTGACGGAAAATTCAGCGGGAAGAACCAGTTCACCATGTGCGCATCCGTTGGCAGAACAATTAGGATATCTGAATCCGGTCAATAAAGAAAAATATGAGCTTTATATATCGCAATTGACTGCGTGGTATGAATCCCGATATACTCACCCGAAATTGCTTCCTATACTGACTTATGTGAAGAAGGGAACAATCGTCCGGGATCTGACACAGAAAATGCTGATTGAGATTGATGATCAGGGAAAACCTGTGAAAGAAAAAACGATGATCTGTTGGAGTGTCGTCGGCTCCGATCCTGCGATATCGCCGGATTGCTGGCGGGATAAAAGTCTTTTTGATGCGTTTGATAGTTTTTATTCAGATATTAAAGAGACAGCGGAACAAACATTATGTATGGTCAGCGGCGATATGGGATCTGCGGCTTTGCAGCACCCAAAAGGAATCAGCGCTTTTAACGGAAACGCAAAACTCATTTCGGCAAATGACAGCAATGGATTTACATACCGCGGACGCTTCGAAAGTGACGGGCAGGCGGCATCCGTTGGATATGTGGCTTCACAAAAAGCACATAACGCGCTTCGTTGGCTGATAACGGAGCAAGGTGTGATTATTGCCGGAAGAACGTTTCTTTGTTGGAATCCGCAAGGTTATCAAACGCCGGGCGTTGTCGGCGCATTCCGAAAACAGAGCAGTACGCCGAAGCTGACACCGACGGATTATCGAAACGATCTGAATCTGACGCTGCACGGATATAAAGGGAATCTCCCGGAAAAAGCGGGCGTCGTGATTGCGGCATTCGACGCGGCGACCAGCGGCAGACTTTCTCTGACATATTATAACGAGTTGCTTGGCTCGGATTTTCTGCAAAGACTGTACGATTGGGATCAAAGCTGCTGTTGGTATAACGGACCGTTCGGGATTCAGTCGCCTTCGCTGAGGCGGATCGTCGAATGCGCGTTCGGTGTAAAACGAACAGAGAACAATCAGGAAAAATTCGTTGCGGACGACGGCGTGCTAAAGCAGCAAATGCAGCGGTTGATCGCTTGTCGTGTCGACAGCGGAAGGATCCAGACGGATATCGTGAAAGCGCTTGTCAATCGCGCCTCTGCGCTGAACGGCTGTGAAATTAATCTTTGGCGCAGCGCATTGTTTACCGCTTGCGCGGTCTTGAATAAGTATAATATTGATGAAAAAGGAGTGAACGTAATGGCATGGCAATTGGATCATCCCGATCGCAGTTTTCAGTTCGGACGATTGTTGGCTGTGATGGAGCATGTCGAACAGGATTATTATTATAAAACAAGAGAGGAGAAATATGAAGAACGGCAGACTTCCGCGATAAAATCCATTCAGGAATTTCGTCGCAGACCGTTCAGTACCTATGAACGAGTCAATCGCCATCTTCTGCAGGCGTATTTGCCCAGAGTAGATCGTTTCTCACGGAACCGTTATGCTAAGCTCAGAGATGAGATCATGGGGATCATCAGTACTTTTCCCGAAAATGAGCTGAATAAGCCTTTGGATGATATCTACCTGATGGGGTATGATATGCAGCACGCGGAGTTTTTTAAATCAACAAAAAATGATGAGGAAATCATCGATAATAATGAGGAGGAAGCATAATGAACACTTTGAAAAACAAAATCGATTTCGTCGCTCTGATCTCTGTTAAAATGGCAAACGCCAACGGCGATCCGCTGGACGGAAACCGTCCGAGAACCGATTATAACGGATTCGGAGAAATGTCGGATGTTTGTATCAAGCGGAAGATTCGCAACCGTATGCAGGATAAGGGAAATGCGATTTTTGTTCAATCCGAAGATCGTTGCGATGACGGGTTTAACAGCTTAAGTGAGCGCGCTTCTTCCGTCCTGAAGGGAATCAAAGATCGGGACGAATATACGAAAAAGGCTTGTGAAACGTGGCTTGACGTAAGATCGTTCGGACAGGTGTTTGCGTTTAAAGACAACAAGGAGGTTTCCGCCGGCGTTCGCGGACCGGTCTCGATCCATCAGGCTGTAAGTATTTCTCCGGTTGACGTTGAGTCTCTGCAGATTACGAAAAGCGTAAACGGTGAAAAAAAGAGCAAGTCCGAAGCAAGAGCGTCCGATACAATGGGTATGAAACATTTCGTACGCTTTGGTATTTATTTTGTAAAGGGCTCGATCAATGTTCAGCTCGCCGAAAAGACCGGCTTTACGCAGGAGGATGCGCAGACCGTCAAGGAATGTCTGCGGACCCTGTTTGTGAATGACGCTTCCTCGGCTCGTCCGGACGGCTCGATGGAGGTCGTGAAGCTGTTCTGGTTTGAACACAACTGCAAAGATGGGCAGTATTCTTCCGCAAAAGTACATCGCTGTGTGCAGGTGGAACTGCGCGACGGGGTCGAGTCGCCCGAGAGCGCGGATGATTATGTGATCACGCTGAACGAGCTTCCCGGTCTGCACACGGAAGTGATCGAGGGTGTATAACGAAGAAGACTATCTTCAGCTCTCCGGCATCCAGCATTTCAGCTTCTGCCGCAGGCAATGGGCGCTGATCCATATCGAAAAGCAGTGGGCGGAAAATCCGCTCACTGCCGAAGGGCAGATCGTTCATTCCCGGGCGCACGACGCATCGGCGACGGAATTGCGGAACGGCGTTTTGACCGTTCGGGCGCTGCCGATCCATTCCGCTGTGCTCGGCGTCAGCGGAGAATGCGACGCGGTGGAGTTTATTCAGTCGGAAGACGGGATATCGCTTCACGGCAGAGAAGGTCTTTGGACCGTCCGGCCGGTCGAGTATAAGCGCGGCAGAGCGAAGGTCGGCGACTGCGATCGCCTGCAGGTTGCCGCGCAGGCGATGTGTCTGGAAGAAATGTTCTCCTGCCGGATCGATTCGGCGTGTCTGTTTTACTATGAAACACGGCGGCGTGAAACGATCGCGGTCGGCAGCGAGCTCCGTGAGCAGGTCGAAAAAATGCTGACAGAGATGCACAAGCTGTATCAAGACGGTTATACTCCGAAGGTGAAGCCGTCCAAAGGCTGCGCAAACTGTTCCCTTGCCGAGACTTGTCTTCCGGATCTGATGAAACCGGGTGACCGCAGCGTCGCCGACTATATAAAGGAGCATATGGAGTCTGTATGAGAAAGCTGCTGAACACGCTGTACGTGACCTCCGAAGACGCTTATCTGGCGCTGAAGGGGGAGACTGCGGACGTGCTTTTTGACGATGGCACGAGCAAGCAGATCCCGCTGCATACGATCGAATCGATCGTATGCTTTTCCTATAAAGGCGCGTCTCCGGCTTTTATGGGGAAGTGTGCCGAAAACGGGATCGCGCTGTCGTTTTTTACGCCGACGGGCAGATATCTCGCGTCCGTCGGGAGCAATGTTAACGGAAACGTGCTGCTGCGACGCGCGCAGTTCCGGATCGCGGACGATGAGACCGTCGCATTGTCCTTTGCAAAGAGCTTCATCGCGGGCAAGCTCTATAACGCCAAATACGTTCTTCTCCGGTGCCTGCGCGATCATCCTTTGCAGGTGGATTGTGAAAAACTGCAGTCCGCCGCAGATGCGATCCAGAACTATTTGTCGGCGCTGAAAGACGCGGAAAGCGCCGAGGTCCTGCGCGGGATCGAGGGAAACGCGGCGGCGGAGTATTTCGGCGTATTTAACGAACTGATCCTGCAGAATAAGACGGACTTTTACTTCGAGGGAAGAAGCCGACGTCCGCCTCTGGATAACGTCAACGCG
>JAFRPB010000141.1 GCA_017429345.1 Clostridia bacterium
CGATAAATCAGAATTTACCCCATCAGCCTGGGCGAGCCGAGACACGCCTCGCCCAGGCGTTTCATATCGGTGTTGGGGCTTTCCGGCGAGGGAACGGCGGTCTGCAGCTCTCCGATCGGAACGGAGCAGAGCAGCAGCGTTTCGCCTTTCTTTAATTGCGGAAAATCGAATATCCTGTCGCCGTGGGCGGCCGTTTCAGCGTATCCCGTCTCCGTGAACGCGCCCTCCGCAGGGGCGACATATGCGTATATTTTTTTATTGCACACGCTTTCCGGGAGGATCACGCGGCACGTCTCGCCGCGCAGACTTTCGACCGTGATCACCACGTCCGCGCCGGTCTTTTCCGCGCAGACGGCAAACCCGCCCTCGGCGTTCAGGCGAAACGCCGCGTCCGCTTCCGTTACGGCGGGGAAGACGCGCAGCGCGCCCTCGTGGCTCTGCAGCATCGCCTCGCACAGCCCCATCGCGAGGATCGGCACGGTCTCGAAATCGAAATGCGTGAAGTCCTCCGGGCGCAGAAGCGAGGTCTTATGCGTATCGGTGTTCGTCACGGTGTAAAACTGCTTCGGCGTTTCGCCGCGGCTGCCGCCCTCGCCGGTCTCCGCGCAGAAGCCGTTGGGGAAGCCCTGGTTTGTTGCGATCAGTACGCGCGCTTCCCGGAACAGAAGATCGCCGCGCCCCATGCGGGCCAGATACACCGGCAGCATCGTCCAGTGCATCCCCACGCCGCCGCCCGGGTGCAGCATAAGCTGGTCGTGCATCAGGTCGAATTCGGGTGTGCCGCGGTTTTTCAGACCGAAGATCCCGGCGGGGTAGAGAGGCGAGAGTTCGATATCGGGAAATCCGTAACCGCGCAAAGGGCTTTCGGGGTCGCCGTACATCTTGCGCGCGGGCTTTCCTTCGCGGGCCCCGATACTGTAAATTCTCCCGCCGCAGCGCGGTTTTTCTCCTTTGCCGAGCCCGAACAGGAATCGTTCGCCATTCCAGTCGACGTCCGGCAGAAGCTCCGTCACGACCGGATCGGGCAGACATGCGAGCACATCCGAAAGGCGGTCTTTTTTATCGCCCTCTTCGAACGGGAGAAGCGCGGAAAACAGCGCGCGGATCATCACCAGATCCGTCAGCGTGTCGTCCGTCGGCGCATTGCCCTCGTAGGCGGTGGTGCCGCGGATATGATAAAGCCCGTCGTCCCCTTTTTCGATAAGATCGAGATAGAATTCCGCTGCGCCGCGCATCGCGGGCAGGGCGTATGCGTTCAGGAAATCTTCGTCGCCCGTATAGCGCCAGTGGCGGTACATCTGCATCGCGATCTGCGAAGCGGGAGTGCAGTTGAGGGAATCGTAATCCGCGCCCCGGCCGTAACGGTCGGTCACGTCGTGCACGAACGCGCCTTTTTTCTTCTTGACGCGCTGCGCATAGAGACGCGCCGCGGAAAGCCCGTTTCTGCGCAGATCGTAATAGTTCTTCGCAAGGTCCCCGTGTCCCGCCGCGTCGAGGGGCGCGTATATGTGCTGCAGATTATAATGAAAATAATAGACCCACGGGATGAAATCGTGATAAAATCCCCAGAGACCCGAGGTAAAATGCGGCGGGTACGCCCCGCGGCTCTCGCTGTTCATCGTGTAAAAATACAGATACCAGAGGTTTTCGAGGTAGTCGTCCCCGATGTGAAGGAACGAGCGGTCCCAGAACGCCGTCCAGTCCGCGCGGTGCGTCTGATAAAGCGCGTCCGCGCCAATTTCGACCGCCGAGGCGAGGGCGTTTTCGCTTCTTTGCTTTGCTTCTTCGACGGTTTTTCCCGTTTTCACGGTGTAGTATAAGACGAACAGATGATCCTGAGCAGATTCCGTCCGGAGCTCCGCGGTATGGGAATTCCGGCGCGCGGCGGTGAGTGTCCCGCTGACGGGAACGACGCGCAGACCGATACAGAACTTCGTCGCGTTCAGCTCCTGCGTGATATAGAGCCCGCCGTCTCCGGCGAAGCTCTCCGTGCCGTCGAGCCCGGTCTCCGGCGAGGGCTGCTGCTGGCAGTACCAGCGCCAGAGCGTGCGGCTGCCGAAACGGCGCAGATCGACGCGCAGCTCGCAGGGCTCGGCGGATCTGTAAGAGAACGGGACCGCCGTCACGCCGGAGCGCGCCTCGCAGAACGCGCGCAGAGAGAGTTTGCCGAAGGGCGTCTCGTTTTCGATCACTGCCGACGCGTCCGCAAGGGAGAGACGAGCGGCAAATTTCTTCTGATACAGATAATCGAACACGGGTGCGTCGAAGCGCAGAAGGATCTCGCCTGCGTGCTTTTGACAAGTCAGTTCTTCTTCTCTGCCCGAGCAGACGCATTCGCCGTCGATCGAAGCGCCCTGCGGCGCGTCCTGCCACAGGTCGCATTTGTTGATATGGATATGGATCGCGTCCTTCTCGAGCCATAAAAGCGAGCCTGTATCCCCGTCGCCGAGGGGGATCCCCGCCGTCGGAGAATTGACCGGCGTGCCGAAATAAAGGTCGTGCCTCGGCAGCCGCCCGACGGTCGAACCGGTCCATTTCTTTTCTTTGATATCAAAAGCGGTGATCATTGCCCTCACTCCTTTGTTTTATTGTAGCACAGTGTGCTGACCCAGGCAAGGGGGGAATCCTTATTTGTCGAGGTCTTTGATCTCGCGGCAATCGGCATTCGGCAATCGGCATTCGTATTGTCAATTATACGCTTCTAGTTCTGTATGAACTTCATAGTAGAATATACAATTTTGTATATTTTACAAAAAGATTTTACTTATTGTCCAGTACGTTAATTCAACAAGCTCGATTGCCGAATGACGAATGACGATTGCCGTAAATCCTGATTTGTCGCTGCGCGACAAATCAGGATTTTTCCTTGAATTTCCAAACAGAATATGATACAATGTAGAAAAACAAAAAGGAGATATTTCTATGCTTGACAGGATCACGATCAAACAGCGCGGCAAGGCCGCGTTCAAGGCGAATTTCTGGGTATGCGTGCTCGTCGCGCTGGTCCTTTCGCTGGTCGTCGGAGGCGGCGCCGGGATCGGTTCGGCTTTTTCGTTCAGGTTCAACGTGAATTACAGCGTCAATAATCCCGACACTGAGGACATTATCGGCGGTTTTTCGGACTTCGGCGACGCGATCGACTCCTTCGACGCAGGTCAGTTCTTCGATCAGTTCATGTCCCACGGCGGCGGGATCGCTCTCGGCGTTCTGGGCGGCATCGCCGTCGTTACGGCGATCTTCGGCACCCTGGTCACCGTTTTCCTCGCCGCGCCTCTGCAGGTGGGCGGCGCGCGGTTTTTCTTTGAGAACGGCGAGCGTCCCGCCGCGTTCGAGACGCTGGCGTTCCCGTTCAAAAACAATTATCTCGGCATCGTCAAGACGATGTTCCTGCAGAATCTGTTCATCTTCCTGTGGTCGCTGCTCTTCCTGATCCCCGGCATCATCAAGAGCTACGCCTATCGTCTGGTGCCGTATATTCTCGCCGAAGCGCCGGGCATGGATTCCATGGAGGCGCTGCACCGCTCGGAGGATATGATGAAAGGGCACAAGTGGGAAGCCTTCGTCTACGACCTTTCGTTCTTCGGCTGGTATGTGCTCTGCGGATTTACCTGCGGGATCCTCGCGATCTTCTACGTAAATCCCTATAAATACGCTTCCGACGCGGAGCTTTACAGAGCGGTCAAATATCTCAACTACGGCGGATACGTTCCCCCGATGCCCGGCACGCAGCCGCCCGAGGGAACGCCGGACGCGCAGTATGCCGCGCCTTTCTGCGGCAGACAGCCCCAGCCGCCGTACTATCCGCCCCAGGGGGATTATCCTTACACCTCGCAGCAGCCCGAAGCGCCGCAGTATCCAGCTGCTCCGCAGTATCCAGCTGCTCCGCAGTATCCAGCTGCTCCGCAGTATCCCGACGCTCCGCAGCAGCCCGCAGCGCCGCAGGATCCCGTATATGACGCCGACGAGCCGACGGACTCCGTATACGACGGCGACGAGAATCCCTCGTCCGACGCGCCGGAGGATTGAGCATGCCGCAGCGGCAGATCGTCAATATCATCAACTTCATCCGCGCCGTGGAGCGGTATCCCGGCACGGATGAAGACAAGCGCGAGGCGGTGCGCAATCAGATCCGCATTATGGACGAGCTCTCTCTCAAGGGCACGTTCCTGATCCTCTACGACGTGTTTGAGGACGAAGAATACATGCGCCTGATGCGCTCGCTCGACCCGGAGCGGTACGAGATCGGGATCTGGTTCGAGATCGAGCAGTTCCTCTGCGAGGCGAGCGGCCTTGTCTGGCGCGGAAAGACCCGGTGGGAGCAGTACTGCGATACCGGCTACCCGATGGGTTATACGAAGGAGGAGCGCAAACGCATCATCGACGAGTTTTTCCGCCGCTTCAAAGCGGAATTCGGATATTATCCGCGCGTGTTCGGCACCTGGTTCTGCGACTCGTTCACCCTGCGTTATATCAGCGAGACCTACGGGCTCGACGCCGCCTGCAACTGCAAGGAGCAGTACGGCACCGACGGCTATACCCTCTGGGGCGGATATTACGCGCAGGGGTATTATCCGTCGTCGAAGAATATCTTCATGCCCGCACAGAAGAAAGAAAATCAGCTGAACGTGCCGGTGTTCCGCATGCTCGGCTCGGACCCCGTTTATCAGTATGATTTCGGCCTCGACGTGAACAGCGAAAAACGCGAAGCGCAGAAGGTCATCACCCTCGAGCCTGCCTATCCCGACCGGGGCGGCGGATGCCCCGCGTGGACGGACTGGTATTTCAAAGAGAATTTTAACGGCGAGTGCCTGTCCTTCGGCTACGCGCAGGCGGGGCAGGAGAACTGTTTTCAGTGGAGCGGCATGAAGGACGGGATCGAGTATCAGTTCCCGAAGATCGCCGAGCTGCAGCGGCAGGGGAAAATCGTCGCCGAACGCCTCGGCGAGACGGGAAAATGGTATAAAGAAACGTATCCCGTCACGCCCGCCTCGGCGGTCACCGCCCACGGCGCGTTCGACGATCCGGGCAAAAGCTCCGTCTGGTATAATTCAAGATTTTACCGCGTGAATCTTTACTGCGAAGACGGCAGAATATGGATCCGCGATCTGCACGCGTTCTGCGAAACCGCCGCCGATCCTTACGAAAATACGGTCTGCGAAACGAAGGCGGCGACCTACGAGACGCTGCCCGTCGCGGACGGATTCGTCCTGAGCGGGCACGGCGTGCGCTCGGGACTGTATCTGTATGACAGGAAAACTGGCGCGCCGCTCGCCTGCGATGAGATGAAGTTCACCGAAACGGGGGAAGGGGAGTGCGCCGTCGAATGCGGCAATTTGCGCTTCCGCCTGTTTGAAACCGGCTTCGAGATCGCGCGCAAAGGCGAATTCGTTCTCAAAAACGTGATCGCCCGCACCGAGGAGCACTGCCCGGCGGTGCTCTCATATAATGAGAAAGAGCTGCGCCTTGCCTATCTCGGCGTCGAGTACGGCGTCCGCCTGTCCGCCGGCATCTTCCGCGACCCGATGACGGTCGTTTCGGAGAACGGCAGGGTAGGAATTGAGCTTGAGAGTTTCTGATCATCGAGCCGGAGAGCAGCCGGCAGATCAATATCGGGAATGCGGTCTCGTGCATTCCGATTCCACATTGCAAATAAGACGGACGCGCCGCCGCTGAAAAAGGGCTTTTGCGCGAGGCATCACGGCTCCCGCGCCCATTTGGTGCACGAGTCCGTCATGAGCTGTATCGAGGAGCGCAAGCCCCGGATCGACGGGCAGCCGGGCGGCAACTTTACTGCCGCGGGGATCTGCGCCCACGAATCCGCTCTGAAAAACGGCGAACCGGTGATCGTGCCGAAGTTCTGAAAAACGCGTAAAACAGCGGGGAATCGCCGAAGACGGTCTGAAAATTTTATTTTAAATCCCATACAGTATTTACAAACAGATCCCATTTCACTAACATAAAAATGACAGCCGTACGTCACGGACTTTATATGAGGTAAGATTTATGTCATTTCAGCAATTCATTCAATCGATCGTCGCGTTTTTTCAGTCGATCATTCTCTTTTTTACGGGACTTTTTGCGCCGGCGTCGGGAAAACCGTCTGACCCGGTGATCATCCCTCCGCCGGAAAATCCCCAAGCGCTCTATCTGGACGACTTTTCGCTTGTGTGGAGCGACGAATTCAACGGCAATACGCTGGACGCATCCAAATGGACCGGATTCCGCAGCGGCGGGGAAACGTCGGTCGTCCGTCAGGGCGGCTGGTGGCACACCGACCTGGCGACGGTCAAAGACGGCAATTTGAGGATCGCCGCGAAATATTATAAAAACGGCTACAAGGGCGGCAAGGCCGGCTGGTACAGCTGCGGTCTGTGCACGACCGGCCTGTTTGAGCAGACCTACGGTTATTTTGAAGTGCGCTGCATCCTGCCAAAGGGTACGGGGATGTGGTCCGCCTTCTGGATGCTGCCGCAGGATTTCAGCCATACGGTCGGCAACGGCGGAACAGACGGCGCGGAGCTGGACGTTTTCGAGTCCCCCAACTACCACTATAAGCTCAGCGACAACGTGAACGTGGTGACGACGAATATCCATATCGACGGCTACGGTAAGGAAGAGCAGTCCGAATGCGTCGCGACCCCGTTCATCGAGGCGAACGACCCCTATGAGACCTTCAACACCTACGGCGTTGAGTGGAACGAGAACGAGTATATCTTCTATATCAACGGCGTCGAAACGGGACGCTCCGCTTTCGGCGGGACCTCGCGGGTGCCGGAATATCTTCTGCTGACGACGGAGATCGGCGGCGCAAACGGCGTCGCCGGAACCAGCTGGGCGGGAGATCCGATCGCCAAGGACGCGCAGCCCTCGGATTTTATCGTGGATTACGTGAGAGCTTATCAGTATAATTCTCTGCTCGGCTGACAAATAATTCCATTATAAAAACCACGTTCCGGTATTTTCCCGGAACGTGGTTTCTCGATACAGAACAGACAAACGAAGAAAAGGAAGGTCGTTTATGAAAAAGAAAAGCATAGCGCTGATCATCGCAGCATTTCTGGCGGGCGTTCTGATCACAGCGGTCACATTCCTCTTTCTGAGGACCGCTCCCACAAAAAAACCGCTGCCTGCGGAACCGTCCGCAGCGGAAGAAACGGCACAGGGCAAAGAGGTCGATCCCGCGAAGACGTTCCCCTCATGGAACCCGGAAAGCGCGTCTCTGCAGGCGCTGATCGATTTCGTAACCGGCGCGGTCGATGAATCGGGACCCGACTATCTCGACCCGGCGGACCGGATCGCGACCTTTGATATGGACGGCACGATCCTCTGCGAAAAAGCGCCTGTTTACATCGACTACTGTCTGACCATGTATCGGGTGCTGGACGACCCCGCTTACAACGCAACGGCGGAGGAACGGGACGCCATGCAGCAGGTGCGCGACCATGCCTATGCCGAGGGCGAGACGTTCCATCCCGAGGGAATCACAAAAGACGACCTTGTGGCGTCGGCCTTCGCGGGTATGACGCCGGAAGAGTTCCGGGCTTACGTTGTGAACTTCGCCGACCATACGGACGCGGTGGGCTTTGAGGGCATGACCTACGGACAGTCCTTCTACAAGCCCATGATCGAGGTGATCGAATTCCTGAAAGCCAACGACTTCGACGTCTGGATGGTTTCGGCCTGCGAGCGTGAGGTGGTCCGGGCGCTGGCGGAGCGGTTCGATATCCCTTACGATCATGTGATCGCCACCGACGTTCCCTACGAAGCCTCCGGCAAGGGTGAGAAAGCAGCGGACGACCACAACATGGAGCAGAGCGAAAAGATCCTTCTCGGCGCGCCGCTTGACGAAGTGGAATGCGGCAAATCGGGCAAACCTGCGGCCATCGCCCGGGAGATCGGCAAGCGGCCGGTCCTGGCCTTCGGCAACAGCAGCGGCGACTTCTCCATGCTCAATTACGCGCAGGGGAATCCCGACCGCAAAGGTATGGGCTTCTTCGTGGTGTGCGACGATACCGAGCGGGAATACGGCAGCGAGGAAAAAGCAGCCGAATATTACGCTGAAGCGCAGAAGCAGAGCTGGACGACCTTCTCCATGAAGGATGACTGGAAGACCATCTACGGCGAGGGCGTGAAGAAAACCGGTCTGCCCGGCGCGTCCGTCGTTCCGTATTCGGGCGGATAGATCCGGATGTGTCTTACAGAGACCGCATCAACGGATCAATACCAGAAGTAGAAATAATAGTTGTTTGTCTCGCCGAGCAATGTCCAGTTGATCATCGCCGCAAAGCGGGCCGGAGTGATCTCGGTATCGGTGTACTCAAACGCGAACTTCGTTGCGCCTTTCCACTCTCCGGATTCATAATCCAGATGCAGCAGAACCGCTTCGACGACGCTGCCGTTCTCTGTCGTCAGCTCGAATTTGCTTTCGGTGCCGGAGGGGCCGACTCTGTGGTAAGCGTCGGTCTGGGTCAGGATCCCGTTCGCGTCGTAGGTGGCGGCATAGGTGCCGCTGAAGCGCTGCCACTCCTTTTCGGTTCCGTCGTCCCAGTTGGCGTACATCCCGGTGTTCGTCGTGCTGCGCAGCAGGCCGTTTTCGGTGACGACGGAGATGGAATCGGTCTCCTCCATCGTATAGCCCGGGTTCCCGTCGACGGGAGCGTAATGATTCTCATGCAGCACGAAGGTAAAGTAATCGTCGCGGTTGGCGAACTGATAATACTGCGTTCCGCGGGAATTGCCGTCGCCGCTCATTTTGTCGATCTTGTACACTCTGCCGGCGTTGTACTCGACCGCGCCGGTCTGAACGCCCTGGGCGTCGAAATCCTTTCTCAGGGTCGGAACGCCGTCCTCGAATTCGTATTCAAAGGTGATTTTGTTTCCGTTTTCGGCGTCGAAATCATAGGTCTCGATGCTGACGGGATAACCGTTTTCATAGGTGTAGTCCCGCGTTTCCTTTTTGTACCAGTCGCCGGTCTCGTAATCGATCTCGTAAATCGTGATCGTCTTGGGCAGACGCGCCTGCAGCGCTTCCTGCTTCGGCTGATACTCCGCCGTCGGTTTCAGACGGCTCGCCATGCGCAGAGCAAGACGCGCGTCGCCGGCCTTTATCGCGTCGTCGCCGTCGGTATCCATCAGCGCTTTCGTCGCCTCGTCAGCGGCCTCCAGCTTCGCGGCGGTGCGAAGGATCGTTCTCGCGTCGCCCGCGCCGACCTTGCCGTCGCCGTTCACGTCGCCCAACAGCGCGGCGAGCGCGGAGCCGCCGAAGGCGGAGAACAGCAGAACCACGCCGAGAAGAACGGCGATTATCCGTTCTGTTTTCATGTCACAATACTCCTTTTCAAAAACTGTTTTCCTTCCCGCACAAGCGGTGCTTTCCGCCGTGCGAAAAAAGGGATAGAATAATATAACATAAAACCGCCTTTCGGCGCAATATTTTACAAAAAAAATCTGATAATATTTCGAAAAATATTTCTTATACCCGCCCGCCCCGCGCCGACGTTTTCCGTCGTCGCGGTACAGCGTATCGGGGTTGATATCTGCGCCGTTCCGCGCATAATATACTATTGTTCCACCCTCGCGTCCCTCGCCGACCGGCGGAATTTCTGCGCATTGCGAAAGGTGAAAAACGGATGCGGGACGGCTTCCCTTTTCGCACGGAAAGCTTTATAACGAGCCGTAATAATGCTTTTTTTCAGAAAGAAAATGAAGAATATAGACCGCTCCCACTTGATTCCAGGATCATAATGTTCTATAATCAAGTCGATAGGCGATTTTTTGCAGTTCACTCCCGACTTTTTCAGGGCAATATCGCACTTCAAGCGAAAGCAAAGACCCCGGCAATCAAAAAGAAAGGTGATAAAAAATGTACGTCCTCCTCATCAACGGCAGCCCGCGCAAGGGCGGCAACACTTCGCTTGCTCTTGCCGAAATGGAAAAGATCTTTCACGAAAACGGAATCGAGACGGAAACGATGCAGATCGGGAATCAGGCGATCCGCGGCTGCGTCGTATGCGGCGGCTGCGCGAAGACGGGGAAATGCGTCTTTGACGACGAGGTGAACGTCGCGGCGGAGAAATTCGCCCACGCGGACGGGCTCGTCGTCGCCTCGCCCGTGTATTACGCCTCGGCGAACGGGACCCTTATATCGTTCCTCGACCGGCTGTTTTTCTCCTCGCATTTTGACAAAACGATGAAGGTCGGCGCCTCGGTCGCCGTCGCAAGACGCGGCGGATGCTCGGCGACCTTCGACGAGCTGAACAAGTATTTCACGATCAGCGGCATGCCCGTCGCTTCGAGCCGCTACTGGAACAGCGTCCACGGCAGACTGCCCGGAGAGGCGGAACAGGACGAAGAGGGACTTCGCACCATGCGCATCCTCGCACGTAATATGACCTTCCTGATGGAGAGCATCGCCCTCGGCAAAGAGACCTTCGGTCTGCCGGAAGCGGAGACGGGAGCTATGACGAATTTCGTTCGATAACATCTGATTTGTCGCGCAGCGACAAATCAGATGTTAAATGAAAAATGAAAAATGAAAAGTGAAGAATTGATGATGGGGCTTCACCCCATACCCCATTATAGAAGTGCGTAAACTTTATTCTTCATAGTCTATCAGCAAGATTACAGTTATATTTTTTCCGAAGGTATCCATACTTTAATCTAAAAATAAAAAGGCGCGAAGCGCTTTTCCGAAATTTTTCATTTTTCACTTTTTATTTTTCATTCAATTTATCGAGGACAAAGTCCTCAACAAATCAGTAAACAATAAGGAGACTTCATCATGTCCATCACCATCGCAAAAAAAATCGCAGACGGCAAAACTTTCCTGGGCATCGAGCTCGGATCGACGCGCATCAAGGCAGTGCTGACCGACGAGAACGGTCTGCCGCTCGCTTCCGGCGCGTTCGATTGGGAAAACAGACTCGTAGACGGCATCTGGACCTACGGGCAGGACGAGATCCTGCGGGGCGTACGCGCCTGCTACGCGGATCTGCGCAAAAACGTAAAAAAAGAATACGGCGTCGTACTGCGCTCGGTCATGGCGATGGGCGTTTCGGCGATGATGCACGGGTATCTCGCGTTTGACAAGGCGGGGGAGCTGCTCGTGCCCTTCCGCACGTGGCGAAACACCTGCGCGCTCGCCGCGTCGCAGGAGCTCTCGGCGCTGTTCGACTTCAAGATCCCTGCCCGCTGGAGCATCGCGCATCTTTATCGCGCGATCAAAGAGGGCGAGCCGCACGTTGAAAAGATCGCGTATCTGACGACGCTTGCGGGGTATATCCATTATCTGCTCACCGGCGAGCGTGTGCTCGGCGTCGGCGACGCCAGCGGCATGTTCCCGATCGACAGCGAAACGATGGATTACGACGAAGGGATGCTCTTAAAATTCGACGCGCTGATCGCGGAGAAACGCTATCCGTGGAAGCTGAAAGAGATCCTGCCGCGTGTGCTCCGCGCGGGGGAATATGCGGGAAAACTGACCGCAGAAGGCGCGGCGCTGCTTGACGAGACGGGCGCGCTCCAAGCGGGGATCCCGCTCTGTCCGCCTGAGGGCGACGCGGGCACCGGAATGGTCGCGACGGACGCTGTGGCGCCGCGCACGGGCAACGTCAGCGCGGGCACGAGCGTATTCACGATGGCGGTGCTCGACCGTCCGCTGAAGGGCTGGTATCCCGAGATCGACGTGGTCGCCACGCCCGACGGCGCGCCGGTCGCGATGGTGCACGGCAATAACTGCACCGGCGATATCGACGCGTGGATCCGTCTGTTCGGCGAGACGCTCTCGCTCTTCGGCGACGAGGTCAAAAAGAGCGAGCTTTACGATAAGCTGCTCAAGGCGGCGTTCGACGGCGACAAAGACGTGGGCGGCCTGATGAATTATAACTACATCGCCGGCGAGGGCGTCACGAAGATCCCGACGGGCAAGCCGATGTTCCTGCGCGGCGAGAACTGCAGCTTCAATATCGCGAATTTCATGAAAGCGCAGCTTTTCGGCGCGGTGGCGACGATCCGCGTCGGAATGGATATCCTCTACCGCGAGGGCGTGAAGCTCGAATGTATCGCGGGCCACGGCGGATATTTCAAGACCAAGGAGACCGGCACACGCTTTATGTCCGCTGCGCTGGGGATCCCCGTGAAAGTCATGGAGACCGCGGGCGAGGGCGGCCCCTGGGGCATGGCGCTGCTCGCGTCCTATCTTATCAATAAAAAAGACGGCGAAACGCTGCCGCAGTATCTTGAAAACAGGATCTTCGCGGGCGCCGCTTCCGAGACCGTCTCCCCTCTCCCCGAAGATATCGAGAGCTTCGGTATCTTCCTTGAGAGGTATAAGAAGTGGCTGCCCGCAGAGGCGGAGGCAGGTAAAATCTGATTTGTGCGCTTGCGCACAAATCAGATTTCCGAATATCGGGTATCGGATTTCGCGAATCGTGCTTGTACAATCGACTGTTCCTGCACTTTTCCGATTTTGCAGAGTTTATTTTATGATTTGAGCTGCGGTTTCGGCACGATATCCGATCTCCGATCCCCGATATCCGCAAGCAGAAGACTCCGACAAATAAGAATCTATCCTCTCGTGTGAGAGGATTTTTTATTATTTTTATATTTTATTATTGCAATCAGTAAAATCTATGATATAATAAATTATTGTATATAATCGTGTATAATGCGTAAATCTGTATTGCTGCGAGGGAAATATGACGCTTCTTCCCGAAAAAAACACATATATTTCTTCCGAGGAGCTTGCGCGGCAGCGGGAATTCTGCACGCTTTGCCGGGAGCTTCTCTATGAGCGGTTCGGCGAGGAGCCGAAGGCGTTCGTGCATACCTACGGCTGTCAGGGCAACGTGGCGGACTCCGAGCGCATCAAGGGGCAGCTCGCCGGAATGGGCTTCACCTTCTGCGAAACCGCGGAGGAAGCGGACTTCGTGCTGTTCAACACCTGCGCGGTGCGCGAGCACGCCGAGGCGCGGGTATTCGGCAACGTCGGCGCCCTCAAGCCCATCAAGGAGAGCAAAAACAACAATATGATCATCGCCCTGTGCGGCTGCATGATGCAACAGGAGCACATCGCCGAGAAGATCAGAAAAAGCTACGATTACGTCAATCTCGTCTTCGGTACCTTCGCCGTGTGGCGGCTGCCGGAGCTGATGTACGACCTTCTGCGCCGCCGTAAACGCGTGTTCGACGTCAGGGAGGAGACCGGGCGCATCGCAGAGGGGATCCCCACGGTGCGCGACCGCACCTTCCGCGCGTGGCTGCCGATCATGTACGGCTGCAACAATTTCTGCACATACTGCATCGTGCCCTACGTGCGCGGCAGGGAGCGCAGCCGGACGCCGGAGAACGTGATCGCCGAGGCGAAGGAGCTGATCGCCTCCGGCGCGAAGGAGATCACGCTTTTAGGGCAGAATGTGAATTCCTACGGCAAAATGGCGGGCTTTGATACGGATTTTCCGAAACTTCTGCGCGAAATCAACGCGCTGTCGGGGGATTTCATCATCCGCTTCATGACCTCGCACCCGAAGGACTGCTCGGAAGAGCTCCTTCTTGCGATGGCGGAATGCGAAAAGGTCGAGCGGCATCTGCATCTGCCCTTCCAGAGCGGCAGCGACCGGATCCTCAAGGCGATGAACCGCGGCTATACCGCCGGAAAATACCGCTCCCTCGTGCAAAGGGCGCGGGAGCTGATGCCTCGGATCGAACTTACAAGCGACGTGATCGTCGGCTTCCCCGGCGAGACGCGCGAGGATTTCGAACAAACGCTGTCTTTAATAAAAGACGTGGGCTTTACCTCGCTGTTTACCTTTATTTATTCGCCGCGAAAGGGTACGCCCGCCGCGTCGATGGAGGACCCCGTCTCCGATAAGGAGAAAGGCGAATGGTTTCGCGAGCTGCTCAAAGTACAGGAAGAGATCGCCGCGGACCGCTGCAAAAACGAGGTCGGCAAACGATACCGCGTGCTTATCGAGGACTTTGACGGCGAATACCTCGCCGGCAGGACGAGCGGCAACGTCGTGATCAAAATCCCCTCTGCGGACGGCGCCCTCGTCGGCGAGTTCGCCGAAGCGCGCGTCACGCACGCGGGGAACTGGACGCTGAGCGGGGAGATCGTGAAGTTGTGAGATCGTGAAGTCGTGAAATCGTGAAGTCGTGAAATCGTGAGATCGACTGCTGAAAACTGAGAACTGATAACTGACAACTGATAACTGACAACAACAAACTGACAACTACCAACTATCAACGAACAAACAAGGAGCAACAGCCATGGACATCATCGAAAAAACAAGAGAACTCGGCGCGCTCATTCAGCAGGACGAGCGTTACCTTGCCTTTGTGCAGGCGAGAAAAAACAATGAGAAAGACGACGCGCTCAACGAGCTGATCAACAAGCTCGGCGAGATCCAGGATGAATACAGCGAGGCTGTGCAGAACGAGGATCTGCCCGAGAACGAAAAAGAAAAATTCGACAAGCGCTTCCGCGACGTGTATTCCGTCGTGATGCAGAACGAGAATATGATCGCCTATCAACAGGCGAAGGCGGACGTGGACGAAATGATGCAGTATATCATGCAGCTTCTCTCCATGTGTGTCAACGGCGCCGATCCCGCGACCTGCGAGGTCCCCGCGCAGGGCTGCACCGGCTCCTGCGCTACCTGCGGCGGGTGCGGGTAAATTCTGTTTCCGCGCAGCGGAAACAGAATTTACAAATTCGGAATTCGGAATTTTGGAAAAGCGCTTCGTGCCTTTTAATTACATAAGAGCCATATTGTAATATAGGGAGTAATATAAAAAAAGCAAAAGAAAGTCAAGCGATAACCTGCCGTTGCGTTACAGAATAAAGAGTCTTATCTTTTATAATGGCGTGTCGCTTGCGACCGCACCGATATTCCGAATTCCGAATTCAGCATTCCGAATTATTGAAAGGACTGATCCCAATGACTCCCATGATGGAGCAATATCTCAAGGTCAAGGAGCAGTATCCCGACACGCTGCTGTTTTACCGGCTCGGCGACTTTTACGAAATGTTCTACGACGACGCGAAGACTGCGTCGCGGGAGCTTGAGCTGACGCTGACCGGCAGAGACTGCGGCGAAGAGGAGCGCGCGCCGATGTGCGGCGTGCCGTTCCACGCGGCGGATACCTATATTGCCCGTCTGGTCGCCAAGGGATACAAGGTCGCGGTCTGCGAGCAGCTGGAGGACCCCGCGACTGCGAAGGGGATCGTCAAGCGTGACGTGATCCGTGTGATGACGCCGGGCACGGTCATTGAAAGCTGTATGCTCGACGACGCGAAAAACAATTATCTGTGCGCGATTTATCTGAAGGACGAGTCCGCCGGCCTCGCGTTCGCCGATATTTCCACCGGCGAGGTCAGCGTCTGCTCGCAGGAAGGAAAAAACGTCGTCGAAAAGATCAAAAACGAGATCGCGAAATTCTCGCCCTCGGAATTCCTGTTCAACGACGACGCGCTTTATGATAAAGAACTGCGCGCGTTTTTCACTTCGCGCGAGACGTTTCTGCCGCCGAAGACGGATAACAGCCTTTTTGATCTTGAGGCCGGCCGCATTATTGCAGAAAAAGTTTTCGGCGAAAAGGCGACGGAATCCGGCGTCGGGGAACTGCCTGCCGCGCTGCGGGCGCTCGGCGCGGTGCTGATGTATCTGCAGAGCAACCAGAAGAGCGATCTTGATAATATTACAGATCTTGATGTTTACGACAACGACCGGTTCATGGCGATGGACGCGACCGCCCGCCGCAATCTGGAACTTGTCGAATCCGCCCGCCGACGTGAAAAAAGAGGCTCCCTTCTCTGGGTTCTGGATAAAACGAAGACCTCCATGGGCAAGCGGCTGATCCGTTCCTATACCGAAAATCCTCTGACCGATCCGGTTCGCATCAACGAACGGCTTAACTGCGTCAGCGAGCTTTACGCCGACGCGGAGCGCAGAGACGCCGTCCGGGAGACGCTTGCCGACGTCGGCGATTTCGAACGGATCCTGACGCGCGTCGTTTACGGTACGGCGAACGCCCGTGAGCTGCGGTCTCTCGCGGCGGCGGCGGATCGGATCCCGACGGTCAAGCGTTATGTCGCCGATGCGAAAACCAAGCTTCTGCGCGGGATCTATAAGGATCTCGACGAGCTGCGGGACGTTTCCGCTCTTGTAAATGAGGCGATCCTCGACGAGCCCGCGTTTTCGGTGCGCGAGGGCGGCATGATCCGTCCGGGGTACAACGCGGAGCTCGACGAGCTGAATGAGATCGTTTCGGGCGGCAGAAAATTCCTCGCCGAGATCGAGGAGCGCGAACAGGCGAAGACCGGCATCAAGAAGCTCAAGGTCGGTTATAATAAAGTCTTCGGCTATTATATTGAGGTCTCCAATTCCTTCAAGGAAATGGTGCCCGACTATTATATCAGAAAACAAACGCTCGTCGGCGGCGAACGGTTTATTACCGAGGAGCTGAAAGCCCTCGAATCAAGAGTGCTCGGCGCGCAGGAGCGCATGACGAAGCTCGAATACGAGCTGTTCTGCGAGGTCGCATCGAAGATCGCCGCGCAGCAGAGCCGTATCAAGAATACCGCCTCGGCCGTGGCGCGGCTGGATGTGTTTGCCTCCTTTGCCGAGGTCGCGGCGCAGAACGGCTTCGAGCGCCCCACTGTCAACGATTCGGATCGGATCATTATCAAGAACGGGAGGCATCCGGTCGTCGAGCGGTTCCTCGGCGGCGAGCCCTTTGTACCCAACGATACGCTTCTCGACTGCTCGGATAACCGTACCCAGATCATCACGGGCCCGAATATGGCGGGTAAATCTACCTATATGCGGCAGATCGCCCTGATCGTCATCATCGCGCAGATGGGCTGCTTCGTGCCCGCGTCGAGCGCGGAGATCGGCGTTGTGGACCGGATCTTTACCCGCATCGGCGCGGCGGACGACCTCTCCATGGGGCAGAGCACCTTCATGATGGAGATGAGCGAGGTCTCCTCGATCCTCAAAAACGCCACGAAACGCAGTCTCATTATTCTCGACGAGATCGGCAGGGGCACCTCGACCTTCGACGGCATGAGTATTGCCCGCGCCGTACTTGAATATGTGACGGATAAGAAAAAGCTCGGCGCGCGCACCCTTTTCGCGACGCATTATCACGAGCTGACGGAACTGGAAAACACGATCGACGGCGTGAAGAATTACAATATCGTCGTCAAAAAACGCGGCGAGGATATTATCTTTTTGAGAAAGATCGTTCCCGGCGGCGCTGACGAGAGCTACGGCATCGAGGTCGCGAAGCTCGCGGGCATCCCGCAGAAGGTGATCGCCCGCGCGAAGGCGATCCTCGGAGAGATCGAGAAAGAGGGCGGCCCGGTTCGCGTTCCCGTGCGGGACGAGCCGTCGGAGCTCCCGCAGGATGAGCCGCAGATATCGATGATGGCGGGCGCCGGCAATGAGATCATCGAAGAACTCAAGCGCACCGACCTCAACACCCTCACCCCCATCGAAGCCCTGACGATGCTGTATCGGTTTAAAAAAGAAGCTGACAAGTTTTGATTTATTGGGATGAAAGGCAATAGGCAGCAGGCAATAGACATTAGGTAACCACTGATTAATTCGCATCTGAAGATTCGGCACGCACCTTGCTTGCATCTTTCCCGTCATATCGCCCAAAAATCCCTTGAAAGGCGACAGCCTTCCTGCGGTCTTTTTGAACAATCTGACGAAAAATCTGACGGCGC
>JAFRPB010000010.1 GCA_017429345.1 Clostridia bacterium
CGTCTTGCTTGATCTTTGTTCCGTCATATTGCACATCTTCTCCTTGCCAACCGTCAGGTTGCCTGCGGAGAATCTGTACAATCTGACGAAAAAATCTACTGCGCAATCCGCACGCCCGAATTGTGCGGTGTTGCCTTAAAACGATCCCCGAAAACGCGGTCTGCATATGATCGCCGCAGACCGTAAAAAATGCCGGCAACTGCTAAGAAACCCGTCTCGGAGTTCCCGAGCGGGTTTCTTTTCTTTCTATGATGTTTTACTGCCGCATACGACCGCGCCGCGACGATCTCTGTCTCACGGGTTCCGGATCCGCATCCGCCGCCTTCCTGTTCTGTTTAAAAACAGTTTCCGACCGCCCGAAAGAAGGTTTCTTTTCAGGCAGGAGTGATCCTGATCGCCCAGTCGGCGTCCGTCGGTTTCTCGCCGAGATAATACGTACCGAGCGCGCTCGCGCGGAACGTGCCCTCCCCGCCGTATTCGCCGCTTATCGGGTCGAACCATTGATACCGGTATTCCGCGCGGGGCGTAAGATTCCCGACCGTACCGGTCGCGATCCCGCCCTTCTGCGTCGTGTTCGCGCGCTCCGCCGCGGACGGGTCGGTGAAGGAATAGAAATACAGCACGATCTCGGAATTATCCCTGTTTGACGCGAATACGGAATATACATCCCTCGCCGGGACAAAATACGCCTTATTGTCAAAGCGCGGGATCAGCTCCCACCAGCTGCCGTCCTCAAGGAAGGAGCGCATATACCCGACCTGATACGAGCTCGGATATTCGAGGGAATCGCGCCAGGTCGCCGCCTGTTTTTCCTCGGCGGTGATCCGGTCGACGCCGTCGTCGCTGTCGTTGTTCTCGTCATAGGTGTTCAGATAGCTCCACGTATCGTGACCGCCCCAGCCGTAACCGTACAGACCGTTGAGATACGCCGTCCAGCCCTGCATACGCGCGCCGAAGTTTTTCGTCCAGAGATAACAGTATTGCCCTTCGTAATCGATCGCGGGCTTGCCCTGTGAATTATACCAATAGTCTTTGACGACGTCCGCGTCGTAAGGACCCGTTTTCGACGGGCTCCACTGGGCTGCGTAAAACGTGTGCGCCGATACGTCGCGAAAGGCGGAGGGCGCGGCGTTCCCGTTATAAACGGTCAGTTTCTCCGCTCTGCCGCCGCCGTTTCCGTATGCGGCGGTCGCGCCGGAATACTCCTGATGCGCCGAAAGGGGATGCTGATACGCATCGTACGTTTCGATATACTCCGCGACGAGTTTATACGGATTGTTCAGCGCGTTCCATTCGGGATGGCTCGCGTCTCCCCAATAAAAATCGTTGTCGACCTCCTGCCCGAGCATCCACATCACGGGATACGCGCCATAACGGGCGACCCAATAGCGACTCAGGGCTTCAAGATAGGATCTTGCCTCGTCCGAAAGCTCCCGGGCGGTCGTTTTCTTCCCGTTCAGAACGCCGGCGACCGTTGTGTCGACATATCCGCCGTGCTTTTCGATCAGGCTCTGCATCCCGCTCGGGTAGAAGAATTCCGCGTTCGCGTGCGTCAGGCCCGCTTCGGCGATGATTTCGAACTTTTCGTCGTAGGCGCGAAAACCTTCAAGATCCGCTTCGCTCACGCCGTCGGTCAGTTCGAACTTTTCGCCGATGGGCTCGCTCTGCCATACGGTGAAGCCCTGCGACGCGCGCTTCGCGACGATCTCGCGCACCATATCGGCCGTTTCGTCGCCGAGGCTCCAGTGCGTGTCGCCGAGATAAAAGAACGGCGTACCGTCGGCGTAAGTGAAATACTTCTCCCCCGCTCCCGTCGTCGGGAAGCCGTGTCTGTAAACGTCCAGATCCCCGGCATAATCGGCGCATTCGATCACGCCGGTTTTGCCTTGGAGCCCCGCGTCGCTTTCGTCGGAGCAGACGGTCTTATAATACCACGTTCCCGCCGAAGGGCACGCCGCGCGCGCCTTCCACACGCTGCCGCCGTCCCAGAAACAGGGGATCGTGTACTGCCGCCCGCCGCCGATGAGCACAAGATCGAGCGTCACGTCTGAAAACGGATCGGCATATTCCTTATCGCTTTCAAAAACAATCTCAAACGCCCGCCATGTCTCGGTCTGTACCGCGGGAACCGACGGATCGACAACGGGGATCTCGCCCGCGGGAGCCGTTTTGTCCGGCAGAGGCGCGGGCTTCGGCAGATCCGCGTCCTTCGTTTTTCTGAAAAGGTCAATGAACCGGTAAAATAAATTCACGACCGCGCCGCGAACCTCCTCAAAAGTAAGTATTTGCCCGGAGCACGCCGCCTTCTCTGCTTTCGCGTTTGCGGCGGCAGTCATTCCGCCGAACGCGGAAAACAGCAGAACAAAGCTCAGGAACAGGCAGACGCCGTTTTTCAAATAGCTGCGCATAAGCATTCTCCTTGAAATTCATTTTTATTACAAAACGTCACTTCCGTGAAGCGACCGTTTCGTTTATGATCGCGACGGTATCTCCCGGCACGGTCTCGATCCCATCTTCAAGCTGTTCGGGGGAAAGCTCCGCGGGCGCACTGCTGATCGTGACCGAGATTTCCTCCGCGGGGAACGCGACGCGCAGAAGCCCGCCTTTTTCGGCGACGATCCGAGCGCCGTTCTCATATTATGGTTTTTCAGAGAAAAAGTCAAGGCGTATTTCGTGTTGCCGTTTACCGTGCGAGATGTTCAAGAGCGGAGGCGTTCAGCGTGAACAGCAGCTCCACCAGCTCCGGCACCGCGGCGGCGTAGTCCGAGCGGATCCACTGGGTGATGATGCCGAAGCTGCCGTTGAGCAGATACGAATAGATATACTGCTGTTTCGCCGCGTCCATCGTCAGCTGCATATGCTCGAACAAGTTCAGAAGCGAGAGCTGCATAAATCTGCTTTTGAAGGCGGGGTCCGCCGCCGTGACCAGCAGCACGCGGAAAATTTTGTCGTTCTCGCGGATATAGCGCAGAAACGACGAAACGTACTGCGCGCCGCCGCCCTTCTGCTGTTCGCCGATCTTTTTGATGTGCTCCGCAGTCTCGCGCAGCACGTCTTCCTCCGCCTCGGCAAGCACCTCTCTCGGTTCGGTATAATGCGCGTAAAACGTGGAGCGGTTCAGCTCCGCCCGCGCGCAGAGCTCCCGGACCGAGATCTTTTCAATGCCGCCTTTTTCTTCCAGAAGCTCGAGAACGGCGTTCTGAAACAGCTTTTTTGAAAGCCGCGTGCGCTGGTTGTCTTTTGTATTCATCTTACTGCTCCTTCAATCAATTCGCGAAAATTTCCGCTTGTCTGAACGCCGCAATACGGCGTCAGAAATCCTCGACAGGCTACAGCCTGCCTTGCGGTTTCTTCCTTGTCTTCCGCCGTTGATCCGGCGCGTAAATAATTCACGACTTAATTGGCGGAGCAGGAAAACCCCGTCACTTTCCCATCGTTTTGTCGGGTTTAACGCCAAATCAGGAAAAACTGATGATTGTAAAACCGACACAGTGTCTGTATAATAAGAGTGTAAGATAAATTTTTCCGTTTGTCAAGAGATAAGGAGCGAATGGTATGAGATTTCCCGACAGCCCGCTGCTGAAAAGCCGCATCAAGAGCGAGACCGTGACGAAAAGCGAAAAATGGCTCGGCTATCTTTTGGGACCCGCCGGGGCGCTGCTGCTTAACGCCGTGCTGGCGACGTATCTGAACGTGTATTATACGGACGTGCTGAACCTCACGCCCTTGTGGGGCGGCGTATTCCTGACCGTGTTCCCGATCGTCTCGAAGATCATCGACGCGGTCACGAACGTGATCATGGGGCAGGTCATCGACCGCACGAAAACGAAAGAGGGCAAGGCGCGGCCCTGGCTGCTGCTCTCCGCGTTTCTCGTGCCCGTGACGGGCATTCTGCTGTTCACCGTGCCGGAGAGCAGCGATACCGTGAAGGCGATCTGGGTGATGATCTCCTATAACCTGTTCTATTCCTTCGCCTATACGATCTTCAATATGAGCCACAACCTGATGGTGCCGCTCTCCACCCGCGACGGCACCGCGCGCGGCGGGCTTTCGGTCTTCAATCAGATCACGACGATCATGATGAGCGGCATCCTCGTGGCGCTTGTGTTCCCGATGGTCGTCATGCCGATGATCGGCGTGGACAAAAGCAAATGGATCACGCTGATGACGGTGCTCTCGATCCTCGCGCTGCCGCTGACGCTGCTCGAATATTATTTCACGAAAGAGCGCGTCACGGAGGAAGCGGAGAACGCCGGCGAGGAGACGAAGCTGCCGTTCCTCATGCAGCTGAAGATCCTGTTTACCGATAAATACATGATCCTCATGTACGCGTATTTTCTGATCTATACGGTCGGCGTAACGCTGAAAAACCTCGGCCTCGTCTACTACTGCAACTACGTACTCGGCACCTATAACGACGGGATCACGCAGATGCTCGTCTCCGTGATCGGCGGCATCCCGATGGGCATCGGCATCTTCGCGGTGTGGCCGCTCGCGAAGAAATTCGGCAAGCGCAACGTGACGATGGTCGGCTTTATCCTCTACGCCGCCGGTTCGCTGATCTGCTGGATCTTCTCGCACAATCTCGTGATCGTGCTGATCGGGCAGTTCATCAAGAACATCGGCGGTCTGCCCTGCGCGTACGTATTCATGGCGCTGTTCGCCGACTGCCTCGACCACCTCGAGTGGAAAAAGGACCTGCGCATGGACGGCGCGGCGATGTCGATCTACAACATCATCGCCGTGGCGATGGTGGGCATCATGACCGGCGTGTTCAACTGGATGCTCGCAAAGGCGGGGTATCTCGCGCCGATCACCGCAGAAAGCGCCGCGGACGCCGCCTCGAAGCTCGCGGCGAACGGCTGGACCTCGCAGCTCCCGCTCGAGAATCTCAAGCCCGCGGCGGACGGCGTTCTTACTGTCGCCATGCGGCAGCCGGACAGCGTCTCGTGGGTGATTTCCTTTGCGTTCGTCGGTCTGGAGGTATTCACCGGCGCGACGCTGGTGGCGATCCTGTTCTTCCTGAACGTGGAAAAGAAGCTGCCCGAGGAACAGGCCGAGATCAAAGCAAGACACGCGTCCCGGGAAACGGAGGACGGAAATGAAAGCGATTGATCTAAGAACGGAATATCTCATTGACCCGATCGGGATCGACATCGAACAGCCCCGTATTTTCTGGAACTGCGCAGGCGGCGTCACGCAGACCGCCTACCGCATCGTCAGCGAAAAATGGGACAGCGGCAAGGTCGAAAGCGCGTCGATGCGCGCGGAATACCCGCTGCCGCTCGCCTCGGGCGAACGGGTGAATTATCAGATCAAACTCTGGGACGAAAACGGCGAAGAGGGCGAATGGTCCGCCCCCGCGTTCTTCGAGACGGGGCTTTTGCGCGCGGAGGATTGGCGCGCGGAATGGATCACCGGCGATTACAAGGTCGATAAAAAGCGGCGTTATCCCGTCGACTGCTTCAAAAAAGAGTTTGCCGTGAATGGAAAGGTCATTGCGGCGCGGCTGTATATTACCGCCTGCGGACTCTACTCTGCCGAACTCAACGGCATGCGCGTCTCCATGCCGCTCGCCCCGGGGATCACCGATTACCGGAAACGCGTGCAGTATCAGGTGTACGACGTGACGGATCTTTTAAGAGAAAACAATACGCTGACCGTCGAGCTTGCCGACGGCTGGTACCGCGGCTCCGTCGGCGCGTGGGGCGTCAGGAACCAATACGGGACCGAGACGAAGCTGCTTTTGCAGCTCGAGATCACGTATGAGGACGGCGAAACAGAGCGGATCGTCACGGACGGAACGTGGCGTTGGTCGAACGACGGTCCGATCCGCTTCGCCGACAACAAGGACGGCGAAATTGTCGACGCGCGCATGACGCCGACTTACGCGCGATACGCCAGAGTTACGGCGCACCCCGTCGTACCGACCGCGTCGAACAACGTCCCGCTCGCCGAAAAAGAGACCTTCAAAGGCGCGCTCACGGTTGCGCCGGGCGGCAAAAAGCTTCTTGATTTCGGGCAGAACATCGCCGGGTACATCTCATTCGGGATTAATGCGAAAGCCGGGCAGAAGATCACCTTCCGCTTCGGCGAGATGCTGAAAGACGGCGAGCTGTATCAGAAAAACATCCAGCTCTCGAATAAATTAAAAACGACGCCCCTGCAGAAGATCGAATACGTCTGCAAGGACGGCGTGAACGAATACAAAACGAAGTTCGCGATCTTCGGTTTTCAGTACGCCGAAATCGAGACCGACGCGCCGGTCGGAGCGGACGACGTGACCGCGATCGCCGTTTACTCCGATATGGAGGAGACCGGAGCTTTCCGTTCCTCGAATGCGCTGCTTGACAAATTCGTCGACGCGACGCGCTGGAGCGCAAAGAACAACAGCGCGGACCTGCCCACCGACTGCCCGACGCGGGAGCGCCACGGGTGGCTCGGCGACGCGCAGATCTTCGTGAACACGGCGGGTTATCTTTTTAATTATCTGCCCTTCGCACGCAAATTCGAGAACGATATCTGCGACGCGCAGCTGGGAAACGGTTGCTTTACGCAGATCGCCCCCGTCGGCGGCGTGGACTTCTATATGCGCCCGATGGACGGCTCTGCCGGCTGGTCGGACGCGGGCGTGTTCATCCCGTACCGCCTGTACCGGCGCTACGGCGACAGGCGGATGCTGACCGAATACTACGAGCGGATGAAGCGCTTTACCGAATACAAAATAAATACGATCGGCAGATGGTACCCGACCGCCGTGCCGACCGGGATCGGTCTTCGGCACGCGGGCAGCATCTCGAACTACGGGCAATCTTACGGCGAATGGGCGGAGCCCGCGGACGTAAACCGCTTCTCCGTTTCGGATTTCATTGCGCCGCACCCCGAGGAGACCACGGCGTATCTTGTGTATCTGTTCGGCTGCATGGCGAAGATCGCGAAGATCCTCGATCGGCCGGAGGACGCGAAGCGTTATACCGCTTACGCCCTGAAGGTGAGAGACGGTTATCGGGAACTTGTCTGCACGAAAAAATACTCCCTTGACACCGACCGGCAGGCAAAGCTCGTGCGCCCCTTGTATTTCGGTCTGCTCGCCGAAGGACAGGCGACGTACGCCGGGAGGCGGCTGATCAGAGCGCTTGAAAACTACGGCTGGCGGCTCGGCACGGGCTTTCTCTCGACGCCGCTGATCCTCTACGTGCTCGAAAAGATCGATATCGAATACGCCTACCGGCTGCTCGAAAATGAGGAACGGCCCGGCTGGCTCTCGATGCCGAAGGCGGGCGCGAACACGATCTGGGAAGCCTGGGAAGGCCCCGATTCCGACGGTGGCGGCATCGGCTCGCTGAACCACTATTCCAAAGGCGCCGTCGTCGAATGGCTGTTCGGCGAGATGTGCGGTATTCACGTCGCCGGCGAGAACCGTTTCGTGATCGCCCCGCGCCCCGGCGGGCATTTCACGCATGCCGAAGCCGAATACAAAAGCGTTTACGGCAGGGTGAAAAGCGGATGGGAAAAGACCGAAACCGGGTACAGCTATCAAATAGAGATCCCGGCGAACTGCAAGGCCTGCGTCCGCCTGCCGGACGGGACGGAGCATACCGTATGTGCAGGGAGCTATACGTTCTGAAAGAGGGAATTATCATGAAAAAGAATATCATATTGATCGTTCTGCTGCTCGCCGCCGTACTGTTCCTGCTCGCAGGGTGCCGCACGGCGAACAGCCCGGACCCGAGCAAGCCGATCGTCGTCGCGTTCGTCGGCGAAGCGCCGCAGATCCCCGGCGTGAACGCATCTCCCGCGCAGGCGGCTCCCGCAGCGCAGAACGACAGCGCCGCGTCTGTGCAGCCAAGTGTAAATACACCCGCGCAGACGCCGGCGGCGTCTGTCCCCGCGGCGCAGTCCGCGCAGCCTTCGACTCCGGCACCGACGACGCAGAAAAGCGAAACGCAGAACGATACGCCGACGCAGCAGGCGGCGCAGCCCGCGCAGCAGACGCAGGAAACGCCCTCAACGCCCGCCTCGCAGCCCGCGCAGCAGGAACAGCCCACGCAGCAGCAGGATCAGCCGCAGCCCACGCAGCCTGCGGCTCCGGCGAGAGACGAGGCGCAGATCAACGGGATCGTCGAGCTTTACAATACCGCGGTCAACAAGGTCAAAAAAGAGGCTTCGACCCTGACGAGAAACTACAAACACGTTTCCGCGCCGGAGGATCAGCTCGAGCTGCCGGGCGCGATCCAGGGGCTCGGCAAGACCGCGATCGGCACCTTCGTCAAGGGGACCGATACCCCCGAATCCTGGACGAGCAAGGACGATATGAACATCGTTTTTCCCGTCGGCAACACCGATTATTCGTCGCACCTGACCGCGGATATGGTCGAGACCGCGACGCGCGAGGATACCGGAAGCAGTTACAAGATCTATATCAAGCTCTATGACGATAAGCTTACGAGTCCCGCGAAGGGGGAGGGCTACGCGGGCGTGTTCAACACGATCACCGCCTCCACCTTCGAGGAGATCAGCGTCCCCACCGTGACCTTCAACAAGGTGGACGTGAACGGCGTGAAGGGCTCGATCTTGTGCACGGTCGATAAGGCGACAGACCGCGTAACGGAGATCACGTTTGCAAATACCGATATCCTTTCCCTTGAGGTCAAGGTCCTCGTCTCCACGCTGAACGCGAAGCTCGCCCTCGAGGTCGAGGAGAACTACTCCGTCGCGTATTAACAGGGGTGTGCAGAATAAAAAAAGAACGCAAAAAGAAAAGCAGGACGGGAAAAATCGTCCTGCCGCTTTACCGACAATAACGAACCGCCGGGGACTTCCCCGGCGGTTCGTTGCTGTCCTATTATTGTTCCGGCATGCGGGACGCCGACGCTTTTACGAAAAGTCCGGCGAGATCCCGTTCTTTGAATACTATGTAAGCGCTGATTAATTCCGGTGCGCAGATTGCGCCGTCAGATTTTTTCGTCAGATTGTTCAAAAAGACCGCAGGAAGGCTGTCGCCTTTCAAGGGATTTTTGGGCGATATGACGGGAAAGATGCAAGCAAGGTGCGTGCCGAATCTTCAGATGCGAATGAATCAGTGGTTACCTATAATCAATATACCGAAATATCGCGCAGAACGGGCTCCCCCGCTGCCTCGACGATCTCAAGCGTAAGACTGCGGGCGGTAAGCCCCGCAAACGGAATGATCCGCTTGTGCCCGATACACTCGCTTTCATATACCTGTTTGCCGTCGGCGAACACACGGAAAGCACGGACGCGCTGCCCCTCGCGGATATCCTCCCGGATCACAAGGTACTTTACCGCTTGTTCCCGATCCAGCGTGACCGCACAGCGGCGATCCGAAAGCGTCGGCGCTGCGGAATACGCTTTCGGGCTGCCGAAGGTCTCGCGCAGCAGCTTTCCGAACGAGCGGAACTGTTCTTCATCCTGAAAAACGCCGTCTTTGCCGATCGCCATGCCCAGAAGAAGATTTGAGTTTCTGCCGACGGAACGGATATAGCAGTCGAGCAGCTGTTCCGGCGTGTAACACAGATGCTCCTCGCCGGGCTGCCAGCTCCAGCCGCCGCCGAACGCCGCGTGCGTCCGGTTCGGCATATCGGTCTCGGCGGGCTGATAGTATTTGCCGTCGGGATCCCCGACGCCCGCCTGCTCGTTCGGCGCGGTTCCGTCGAAAAGCGTCTCGCCGGCGTTTGTCGTCGCCCAGCAGTTTTCCGGCGCAAGACCGTCTTCATTGCCTACCCAACGGACGTTGTGCGCCCAACCGCGCGGCCCCTGAAAACAAATCGCGTCCGGCTGATACCGATGCAGAAGCTCCGTCAGATCCGGGCCGCCCCGCTCCGGCGGGATCACGCCGCCGTCAAACCAGATTTCAACCAGCTCCCCGTAATTGCTCCAGAGCTCGCAGACCTGCGCCTCCACGCATTTCACATACGCGCGATACGCTTCGCTTTGCGTATCCTGCGGCAGGTTATCGTTGATATTATAATAGCCGTTGCATACGGTGCTGTAATAAAAGCCGGGCTTCAGACCGTATTTTTCACACGCCGCGATAAACTCCCGGCAGGCGTCGCCGCCGCCCCCGCGCCAATCGGTATGTGCGATGGAAAAATCGTTCACCTTCGTATCCCACATGGCGAAGCCGGTGACGTGCTTTGCGACCAGCACCGCGTATTTCGCGCCGAGCTCCGCCGCGCTCCTGACCCACTGCTCCGGGTCAAGATTTTTCGGATGAATGGTATGCGGCGCGATCGCCTCGCGCACGGCGCTTGTTTTATACCAGTCGCCCTTCAGATCCGGGCGGTACATCTCCGGGCAGAAATGGATCAGGACCCCGAGCTCCATATCATGCCACGCCAGCTGCTGTTTTGTCGGTTTCGCGATATAGTGCATATTCTTTCTTCCTTCGCGTCTTATCAGCCCTGCGTTAAACGCTTCTTTTCTGCGCTTTGAAAACAAAACCGCGCAGACCGCTGTCGAGAAGACTGTAGTCGTCCGTCCATCCGTCGCCCTCGGTCAGGAAGCTGCCCGGGCCGCACGCACCGGCAGGCTTCGGGATCTCGTGCAGCGGGCCGAACACGTTCGTGCGCGTACCCTCCACCGTGACATAGATCGGCAGACCGCAGCGCACCGCCGCGGTCACGTCCGCTTCGTAAGGCTCCCAGCCGAGCACGGCGGTTCTGCCCGCAGCCTCGACCCTGACGCACGCGCCGGTAAAGCCCTTCGGCGTCAGCAGAATCCTGTCCGCGCCGTCAAGATCTTTCAGTAAAGGTCCGTAAACCTCGGGAGCGATCTCATATGTCAGATTCCCCGTGTAAAACGGTATATTGTAAGCGGCGTAATTATCGCAGCCCATCCTCGCGGGGGCGGCTGTGAGCGTACGCCGCCGACCGTCGAGCTTCACGCCGAAGTCGCCGACAAGATAGAGCGCTTCGATATTTGTCGTCCGCAGAAACGTCACGTCCACGGTCACCTCGTTGCGCCCATTTTTCAGCGCGCCGGCGGGGAGCTTCATTTTTTTGAAGCAGTCGTCGATCCAGAAATCGCCTGCGTCGGCGCATTCAAGCGCGATCCCGTTGATCTCGTAATGATTCAGCTCCGGGCGCTCCCCCGCAAGATATACGGGAGAGGACGGCAGCGCGTCGACATAAAACTCATAGGAAAGCCGGAGCGCGCCGTATTCTTCCCGGTTGAAGCGTTTTGCGTACCACGGCTGCAGCATTCCGCCGCCGCGGTGCTCGAGCCCGAGCTCCGTCCGCAGATCCCGGTCGATCCGCAGCGCTTCGTTTTCTTCGCTCCAATCGCCGTCATTCAGTCGGCGGCGGCACCAATCGAGCACGCAGACGTTTTTCTCATCGCAGCGGTAGGGAAATTCCCCCGTCAGCGTCCGTTCGGCGACGGTAGCAAATACGGGCATGGGAACGAGCGATCCGTCCCGTTCGGGAGAGAGAACGAAACACCGGGTCCCGCCCGTTTCCAGATCAAGACGGATGCGGTAAACGCCGTCGTTCCGGTCCGCAAGCGGCGATGCGTCAAAGCGTCTGCCCGAATCGAGATCCCATTCCTCCGCATACAGCCCGGCGGGCGCGCGAAGAGATAAGACAAGATCATTTCTCGGCGCGTCGCGGTCGGTATTCAGCACGACGGCGGCGTAACCGCCGCAGAAATCGCGGCGGACCTGAACGAAGACGTCTTTTTCCGTCTTTCCGTCCGGTCCCGTCACCGAGACCGAAGAATCGGAATACCGGCGCACGGCGGCAGCGAGCGCTTCTTCTTCATAAGGGACCTTTACGCTGCGGGAGGCGAGCTCCGCGGGCTCGCAGGAGCTGACCGCGTTCACATACCGCGGCGCGTCGCCGCAGAAAATGACCGTGCCGCCCTTTTCCGTGAACGAGCGCAGAAGCGCAAGCGTCGTCGGGCGGATCGTGAGCATATTCGCTACGATCACAATCTTATATGCCGCTTTGCCGACGCGCAGCACGGCGCTGCCGTTTTTCGTCTCAACGCAGGCAAGACGCGACATCATTTCCTCTTCGCCGTAATCAAAGTCGATCTGATTGTCGGTCAGAAAATGAAACAGCTCCCCATACCGTTCCTCATAGGGTTCCACGTCCGGCGACGCGTTGCCGATCCAGTGCGCCCATCCGGCGTACGCCTGACACCAAAGAGACTCGATCGGGTTGAGAAGCAGCACGTCGCAGTCTGGCGTTCCCTCCGCGAGCACCGCGCCCATGCGGGCAAAATGATCCTCCACCGTTTTGTAATCGTGATACCACGGGGACTGGTGCAGGATCGAGGCGGGGTAATCCCGCTTCGCCTCGCCCTCCATGGTATACCACGACAGGTGCTGACAGCGCAGGTTGATGCCGAACAGCGCCTGCCAGTCGCCCACGTTTTTATGTCCCTTGAAATCAAACTGCCAGCCCGTCACGCCGTACAGCTCGGAGAGCATCTGTTTTTTGCCGAGCTGACGCGCGGCGGAGGCGAGCTGCTTCACGATCCAGTAGCAGCGGTTGTGCTCTGTGAGCACGTCCACTCCCGGGATCCCCATGTGCTCGTAGTAGCGCATGAGCGAGCCGTTCGGCACGGTCTGATTCATCAGGCTGTCCTCATGCAGAACGTGCCCCGTCAGGATCATATCGTGCTTTTCGCACCATTCGTTGATCGGCATTGCGAACCGCTCGAGAAAGAGCGCGTTCGCAAGATCGATGTAAAACAGCTTGACAGGTGCGACCTTTTCGCCGTTTTTGCGGTAAAACAGCTCCGGCAGAACGGGGCGGCAGGCAAAGCCGTATCTTTTTTCAAACTCCTCAAAAATATCGTCCGTCCACGCCGTCGCGCAGGACATGACGCCGCCGTTTTCGGCGCGGTTGTCGAAGCAGTGCCCCCGGTGCGGCTCGTCGGTGAAGATCCCTTTGATGCTGCGCCCGAGCCGGTCGCCGCAGCGGCGGGCGTATTGCTCGTGGGTCAGCCCGATAAAATGCTCCGTCGACGCGAGGCTCATGGTGTCAAGATAGGTCGTGCCGTTACACCCGGAGTCGGGTTTATCGGGGACGATCGCGAAGCGCAGCGCCTTCCATTCACCCGGCGCGTCCTCCGCCTCTCCGGACAGCTCCCCCACGGCGGCTTCGACGGCGCGGGCCGCGTCCTCACGGCAGGAAACCGCGGAGACGTCCAGCTCTTTGTAAAAGTACAGATCGATCCCGTCGAGCTTCGCGGCGTACAAGGCAAAGGATCCTTCGTCCCAATCCGCGAGCTCCGGCGCGGATTCATAGACATAGAGCGATTTCATGCGGTACCGCGGGTCGACCGTCGCTTTGCCGCCCGCCGAGCCGGAGGGCCAGCGATCCTCGTCGTAGAGCCATGCTTCCATGCCGTCTTTTTCTGCGGCGTCGGCGACCTCGTTGATACGGTCAAACCATTCGTCGCCGAGATATTCAGTGATGAGCCCCAGACGCGAGTGCATGAAGAACCCGCCGAGCCCCATTTCTTTCATAATATGCGCCTGTCGCACAAGCTCCCCGCCCCGCAGCTCGCCGTTCCACGACCAGAAGGGCTTGCCGCGCCATGCGGCGGAGGGAGAACGGAAATTTTGAATCAGATCTTTTTTGTTCATTTTCAGTTTATCCTTTTCGCCGGTTTGTTCTTGATCTCAGCCCTTGAGATCCGGCGGGATGACGAAGGACCGTTCCGTCTCCGGGATATCGCCGACGCTGTTCAGGATCAGGCGCGGTCTGTAAGGAAACGCTTCCGGCGTTTCTCTTACGGATACGCCGGAGAGCACCAGCACCGTATCGAGCCCCGTTTCGATCCCCGCGATCATATCCGTATCCATGCGGTCGCCGATCATCGCCGCCTCGGCGGAATGCAGACCGAGGATATGAAGCCCGGTCCGCATCATCAGCGGATTCGGTTTGCCCATATAATACGCCTGTTTCCCGGTCGTCAGCTCGATCGGCGCGACGAACGCCCTGCACGCGGGGATCGAGCCGCCGCCCTCTACGGGCGTCGTCATATCGCAGTTGGTTGCGATCAGACGCGCGCCGCGATTCACAAGGTTCATCGCGGTGGTGATATGCTCGTAACGGTAATCGTTTGTCTCGCCGATGACGACGTAGTCGGGATCGACGTCGTTGATCGTGATCCCCGCATCGTACAGCGCGTTATACAGGCCGTGCTCGCCCACAACGTAGGCGCTGCAGCCGGGCGCCTGCTTCTGCAGAAATTTCGCGGTCGCGAGAGCGCTCGTATAAAAATGCTCCTCGCCGACGTCCAGCCCCATGCGCGCGAGCTTCTGCCGCAGCTCCTTCGGGCTGCGGCTGCTCGCGTTGGTCAGGAACAAAAACTTCTTATCGTTTCTGTATAGCCAGTTTACGAACTCCCGCGCGCCGGGGATCAGTTCCTCGCCGTGATAGATCACGCCGTCCATATCGCATAAAAAGCCTTTTTTCGCTCTGAGCTGATCCATAAAAACTCTCCTTATTTTGTGACTCGGTCGTCTGATCGGTTCAGGCAGCAAACGCCGCCTGAAAAAGGAATCTGTTATCATACTACAATGATGCGCGGGAAAAATCAAGAGAAAACCGCGATTCCGCATATTTTTTGAGTCACGTCACATCAGACGGGAGAGCTTCGATCCGATCCATGCGATCTGTCGGCGCAAAAAGGCGCGGATGCACATCTGACATGTGTAAATTCCGGCACCCATACCGAATTCGACACATGTTGCATGATAGAATAAAGACGGAACGAGCGGGCAGACAGGCAGACAAGGCTTGCCTTGCGCCGGCAAACGGGTCGGGAATGACCCGAAGAACAGGAGGTCGTTATGGAGCAGATCAAATACGCCGAAATGAACGCTGTTAACCCCCGCATGGATCGGTACGCAGAGATCCGTGTGAATGAAAACGCGGTTTCCGACGACGCGCCGTCGGTCCTCCGGTTTCCCGACGACTCTTTTTCCGAGGAGCAGAAACGCCTGATCCCGAAGCTCGGCGAAGAATTCATTCTGCCGGAAAGCCTGAACGGCGTCTGCAGCGCGACGGCGGCAGGAGATATCCGCTCGGTCCTTTTCCACGGTCCCGCCGGAACGGGCAAGACGATCTCCTGCAAGCTCGTGTGCAGGACGATCGGGCTGCCGATCATGGAGACGATCAACTGCACGGAAAACATCGACGAATTCGTTCTCGGAAAGTATCTCCCGCAGGACGACCGGATCGTTTTCAAAGAGAGCTGCGTTACCAAAGCGATCCGCGAGGGCGGCGCGGTGGTTTTTGAAGAGATCAATTTCGCGAAACCTCAATATCTCGCGTTCCTGAATTCCCTGCTGGACGACAACGGCTTTGTGCGGCTGGATAACGGCGAACTCGTGCGCCGGCACCGCAATTTCAGGTTTTTCGCCACGATGAATATGGGATATTTCGGAACCAGAGAGCTCAATCAGGCGCTGTTCAACCGGTTCAACGCGGTCGTTGAGGTCGCCGCGCTTTCCGACGAGGCGATCGTTCGCATGCTGACGACGCGCGTGCCGCGATGCGCGACTCTGGTCAATAAGATGCTCGGCGTATATCACAAGATCAAAAGAAGGATCGAGTCGGAGGAGCTTGATCTGGTGATATCCCCGAGGAACCTCGAAAACTGGGCGCGTCTTGCGGAATACGAGGGGTACGTCGGGGCTGCCGAAAAAACGATTATTCCCATCGCGAAATGCGACCGCACGATGGAGGACACCATCCGGGGAATTATGATGCTGTACAATTGGAAGGAGTAACGCCGCATATGAATACGTCGTTTGATTTGCTGAAGGAACTTATGAAGGCGGAGGCGGGCGACAGGAACGCAATGAGAAGCGTCGCGTATTATCTGCTTTATGAAAACGATATGGATACGATTACCGCAGAAGAAGCGGAAAGATGCGTCAGATATCTCTCCGCAGCCTGTGAAGCAGGCGATCCGGACGCGATGCTGGATCTGGGAGGGATGTATCTCAGCGGGAACGGGATCCCCGCAGATCGAGAACGCGCGCTTTTCTGGTATCGGAAGGCCGCGGAGCTTGATCATCCTTTGGCGTTCAACAGACTGGCTCAGTTTTATCTTTATGACGAAGATGAAGACGGTCTCGGATATCTGCCCGCGACCTCCGATCCGGAAAGGATCCGGAAAGCATTCGAGTATTTCCGAAAGGGCGCCGAGCTCGGCGAGGTCGGCTGTATGGTGGAGCTCGGCATTATGTATATGTGCGGCGAGTGCTGCAACGCGGATACGGAAAAAGGATTCCGCATATTCGAAAAAGCCTATCAGGCTGATACGGTTGAACTGGAGTCTCACGCACAGGCCGCTTTCCATCTCGCCGTATGCTATCATTACGGGGACGGGGTTGAGAAAAATCTGTCGGAAGCAAAAAAATATATTCTTGAAAGCCGACAGACAGAAGAAACCGAATATATCGCAGGCCGAACCGGCAGCAGATATTTTCTGGATCAGGCGAATGAGGAAATGCAGAAAATCATTGCGGATATGGAGGATGAGCAGGCTTCGGCGGCGGAATGAACGATGGATTTCAGACAATGAGAGGTGACGCCGGATGGATAAAAAGTATAAAAAGATTCTGAAGGATTTTCAATCCGACGGCAACCGTTCCGCCGAGGAAGACTTCGCGCGGACGCTTTCGGAGAACAATTTGGCGCGTCTTTTTTTCATCAACGAGAACGAGGCGTTCACCGACGGCGTGAATATCGTGGTGGATCCCGCCAAGGACGAGCTGTACGCCGACCGGTCCGCGCTGGATCGGATCGGCGCGTATCTCGGCTGGCCTGCCGTAACGCTTGCCGATCCGTGGAACGCGCTCAGTATCATCACCAGAGCGCAGACGATCCACGAATGCCTGCATCTTCTTTATTCCGATTTTCCCGGCAGGCAGACCTCCGACCCGAAATGCGATACAAAAAACAAAAAACGCGTCATGGGAATGATCTCAAATATCATTGAAGACGCTTATATCGAGGCGGCGGGCTGCAGCGTGTATGACCATATGGAGTTTTATCTCCGCTTCGGCCGGGTCGCCCGCCTCTTTGCAAATAATCCGTCGGAGGGAACCGTGGCAAAAACGCTCGGCGATCTCGCCGGGGATCCTACGAGCTCCGACGAAAATGAATCGGACGCGGAAACGAAAAAAACGAACGCCCGGCTGCTTCTGGATTTTCTGAATTATATGGGGACATTTCTGTTATATCCGATGGTCATTCAGAATGATCCGGATTCCGGATTTGCCGAATACGTCCGCGACACGAAGCAGCTTTTCCTTGACGGCAGTATCGCGCCTTCACCGGAAGCGCGGTATGGGTACGCTTCACGCATTTTTGACCGGATCGCGCATCTGATCCCGGACGATACAGAACCGCTGCCGGAACAGCCGCTGCGGAAGCTTCTGGGCGGCGTCAAAACGCACGAAGGCGGCGCCGCGCTTCCCTCGGATCCGCGCAAGGGAAGAATGCAGACGGTCACGGCGCGGCTCTTTACGGCGCTTGACGGCGGCAAAAAACCGGACGCTGTTCCAACGGAGCAGCTGATGCGCGCAGTACGGGAATTTGCGCAGCGAAAGGACACTGCGCTGAAACAGGAGTCATACAACGGTACTTACATATCGATTCCCGCCTCGGAATACGACTGCAGCGTTCTGCATAAGGACATTCGGATCAACGAAAGCCGTCCGAAAATCAATTTTAACTTGCAAAAGGCATACCGGAACATATATAATCAATACAGAAGCGTCATTCACTCTTATAACCGCAGGTTCAGTCGACTTCTGAACGTGGATCCGCCGCAAAGAGAGGAAAAACAGCTGTTCGGCAGCGCTGTTTCGTCAAGGTATCTCGGCGACCCGAAAAAACGGTACTGGTATCGGGACCTTCCCGAAAGAGACGTTCCGGATATTGCGGTCCTGCTGCTGATCGACGGCTCCGGTTCCATGAGCGGCGAGCGGCGGACTGCGGCAATGCACGCCGCGGTGATCCTGCACGAGGTCCTTTCGGCGCAGGGAATCGCCCATGCGGTGGCTGAGCATAGAACGGTATTTGACGCGCCGGAGATCGACGTGAACGTCCTGATCGGTTTTCACGGCAGAAAAGAAGAAAAACTCAATCTGATGCAGCTTGACGCTTACGGAGAGAACCGTGACGGTCTTGCGCTGTTCTGGGCGGAGCGCTATATCGGGCGGAACGCGCAGAACGACGAACGTCTGATCATCGTGCTCTCGGACGGCGCGCCGGCGCACGGGATCGACGGTTATTATCCGCCCGTATCCGTCAGGGATACCGCTGACGCGGTGCGGAAAATCACGAAGCGCGGAACGAATATCATCGGTATCTCTCTTGATCTGCCCGGCGAATTCGACTGTTACGACAGCCTTGCGGATATCTATCCGAATCTTGTGGGCTGCAGCGATCTTGACCGCCTGACGGGGCAGATTCTCTCTGTCGTTGCAAAGATGCTTAAATAATTTGTGAACAGAGAGTGATTGATGATGAATGAACACAAATGTCCCGTATGCGGAAAATACTCATTCCCTTACATAGACAGCTATGATATATGTACTAACTGCGGATGGCAAGACGACAGTTATCAGGAAGAAGATCCGGATGAAACCTGCTGCGCAAATCAAATGAGTTTAAATCAAGCGAGGAAAGTATATGCGGCCGGATTAACAAAACTACTGTTCGACAACGATCTATATCCCGGAGATAAATATCTAAGCAGGATATCATAAGCAGGGAAAACAACAGAATGAATTGCTGGATATCAATTTCCTGCATGAGGAGTGAACCGAAATATATAAATTCGTCAACAACCTTGTTGGCAAAAGAGCAAAAATCATGTTTTGCGACGGAATGACGCTTATCGGTGAAATAATCGGATTTACGACCGCCGTCGATAACGACGGGAAATATGCAAGCATGGATTTTTTCTGTGATAATTTTTCCGGCGATATCGTGAGAGCGTATGAAAATGAAATTAACAATATTCTTTTGCTTAATGACTTAAAAAATGAGGGTAAGATATGGAAATTACGAAAATAAAACTGCTGCGAGTGCTTGAGATCCTGCGGGAAACGGATGAGGATCACCCCTATACTGCGAATGAGATCATCGCCAAACTGAAGCTTTACGGCCTTGACGCGGAACGCAAAGCCGTCCTGCGGGATATCGCCGCGCTGCAGGATTACGGATATGATATCGTTCTGCATTCGGATAACAAACGCGGGTATTTCATGGCGTCCCGCGAGTTTGAGGACTGGGAGCTCAAGGTCCTGATGGACGCCGCCGTGGGCGCGAGCTTTCTGACCGAAGAGAACAGCAGGCGTCTTACGGAAAAGCTCAGCGCGCTTTCAAGCGGGAGCGGCCGGAAGACCCTGCGCGCGGTCACGCCGCTGGCCTCGACGGTCAAAAACGGCGATCCGACGACGAAAAACAACATCGACGTGCTTCTGACCGCGATCCGCAGAAAAAAGCAGGTCGTTTTTCAGTATATTTACACCGGCCCCGACCTGAAAAAGCATCTGCGCTTCGACGGACGCGAATATCCGATCAGCCCCTACGCGCTGATCTGGCGGAACGACCGATATTATCTTGTCGGGAAATACGGCGATTACGATACGCTGTCCTACTACCGGCTGGAACGGATCCGCAATATCCGCGTTTCCGAAAAATCTGCGGTCGATCCGGAACGGTTCCTCGGCAAGAACGCCGATCTGCGCATCAAAGAGTTCGTCGAGCGCAACCTCAATAATTACAGCGGAGAGACGACGGCCGTTCTGCTGAAAATTGAGGAAGAACGGATCGATCTTCTTTTTGACACGTTCGGTCCCGATTTCCGCGTAGAAAGCAGATCGGACGGGGAGCTGACCGTGCGCGTCACAGTGAACGACGGCTGGGGCCTGACCGCGTGGCTGCTGGAACACGGCGACTGCGTTCAGATCATCGAGCCCGCCGTCATCCGGGAAGAAGTGATTCATTATCTGGATCTGATCCGGAAGAAATACGCAGATATGCAGGATTCCGGAAAAGAATAAATTCAGGAGGTTTTCAGATGGACAGAAAAATGTATTTAATGGAAGGATGCAAAGTCCGCAAAATGCCGGAGCACGACTATCGGGAAGAAGCCGACTTGCAAAAGATTATCGCCGATAATCCGCAGTTGGTCGCCCGCGACTGGAATGAGACCGATGAAAATCAGATTTTTCTGATCGACAGAGAAATGAAATCTCAGGCGGCGGAAGATGAGGGGAACGCTTATTCGCTGGATCATTTATTGGTGGACAAAGAAGGCGTACCGATCCTCGTCGAGGTCAAGCGCAGCACCGATACCCGGATCCGGCGGGAAGTAGTGGCGCAGATGCTGGATTATGCCTGCCGCGCTTCTTCTCTGAATATAACGGATTTAAGAGCGCTGTTCGAAAGGAATAATCCGGACTCCAATCTTTGCAAAGAGGACGAATTCTGGACAAAAGTTGCGACGAATCTTGCCGCCGGACGGATGCGCCTTGTTTTTGCCGCGGACGAGATCCCCGATACCTTGCGTATCCTGATCGAGTTTCTTGATCTCAGTATGGGTGATATTGACGTATACGGCGTTGAGATCAAACAGTTTAAAAACGGAAACGTAATGCTTTTATCCTCCAATATTATCGGAAACAGCCTGAATGATCCGAGGAAACCGGCTTCTTCGCTGAAGACGCCTGCGCGCACGTGGACACGCGAAGAATTTATCAAACTTCTCGATCAGCGACAGTTATCAGGCATGGAACCCGTTGTTAAGAGGATAATGGATCGTTTCGATCAGGAGGGCGTCCTGTGGGTGTCAGGCACGGGTTCACAATACATAGACTATTATGCGATTCTTCAGGATGCGAAACTATTCAGTCTTGAAATTGCCCATAAAAAGCAGCCCGGCAACTATTGTATTACGCTCTTTAATACCATTGCTCTTTCGGAATATCTCGGGGAGGACTGGTCCCCGGAACGCGTTAAGAAAATGATCCTTTCAGGTATTCAGCCCGATGATATCAAACGGGCGAAAGAACGGCAGCTGATCTGGGGCGACGGCGCAAATAACAAATGGCTGTATATCGATCTTCGAAGCCTCAGAAACGACGAATGTGTTGAAGCATTTCTCGATAAGCTGATTGAATTGAAAAACATGGTCAAGGATCACCTGTATCCCGATCTCTCCTGAGCGAGCAATGAATTGCGTCTGTGTGGCAGTAGGAGAATGTTTTGCCGATTTCGCGAACCCATCCCCTTTTTGTCCTCTGCTTTGTTGTATTATGGTATTGTACGGAGGATCCGTACAGGAACGAACCGAAAGCAACAGAAAGCAACAAAGCGGAGGAAGCAGCATGGAAAAACGATTCTTTTCGATTTATCAGGAAGAACATTCCTCTTTTTTCGGCAGTATTATCGACGGCCGCCTTTCCCTTGAATATGATCTGGACGGAGACGGCAGTTATCCGGATACGGAAGAGCATTTCAGCTTTACCAAAGAGGATACCGCAAAGCTGTTTTCGATCATATCCCCGGACGACTTTATTGAATTGTGCAGATCACAGCATCCGAGCGGGATGAAGCGTTTTCTTGAAGAGCATGATATCCATCCGAAGACGTTCGTCTGGTAATGAGATATCACGGAGGATGTACTATGAATCAATTCAGATTTTACGGTTTCTCTGATTATGAAGACGGAAAGATTGCTTCATTGGAAACGGTCGGCGAATATGAAATTCCGTTGAACGTCTTTATTGACAATGCGTCGGAATTTGATGATATAGACGAATGCTTCTGCACAGTCGATCTTTACGGGATCGGGAGCGAGATCGAAGTCTTTTCCTCGGAAGAAGCGTATCGGGCGGCAGATAAAAAGCTGGCGGTCATTTCGATGATTCCTATCGGTACATTCTCTGCTCAACCGGACGATGAAAGCTTTCAGCCGAGCCCGCATATATTGTTCACGGGGAAGGTTCTGTACGTTGAACGGGACCCGAACGCGGGCGCGGATGAGCCGAATTACTTCGCCTCGGTCGAAACGCTGGAGCTGAAAATCAATCTTTATTTCAGGTATGACGGACCTGTTGAAGAAGGCTATATTATTTACGGCGTTGCCTGGCTTTACGGGGATATGGAGGTCGAAAATGAATGACGCGTGGAGCGAGCGCATGAAATTAAAAATGATGAGAGCGCATCATTTCTCGAATAACCATAAGCCGGAGCTGGAAAAAGATAACGTGTGCGGCTGTTTTTACTGCCTGACGATTTTTCACCCCTCGGAGATCAAAGAATGGATCTTTGCGGACAACGACTGCGATAAACGCGGGACGGCGATCTGCCCGTACTGCGATATCGACTCCGTGATCGGGGAGAGCTCCGGATTCCCGATCACGGAAAAGTTTCTGCGGCAGATGAACCGGTTCTGGTTTTAATAGTAAAAATACAACAAAATAAACAACCATAAAGAGTGCGCGAGGGACAAGCCCGTTGACCGCACGGCAACCTGCCGGCAAGGCAAGGTGCCAAAGCTTGATGCCGTACTGCGGCAGACGATGGTTTTATCTCACGCCTCTTTATGGATAAAAACATAAGGAGGTTTTTTTATGTCAAAAGAAACAGGCAAATGGAGTATGCTGCCCGTGCGGTATTTCAGCGCGGAAGAACGGGAGCTGTTTCTCGATACGGCGGAGCGCTGCGGGTTCCCGGTTGAAGAGGAAAGAAAGATCCCTTATCGGGAAAGAGGCGTCCATCTCTATTTTGTGCATCTGAAAAAGCGGTTTATCGAGCCGATTTATCAGGTAATGATCGGCGCGTGCATGGCGAGCGGGGGCACCCGGTTCTATCACGTGGATGAGTTCTGCCGACTTGCAGAACTCGGTTTTGCGGTGAACCCGCGATATCCGGTCTTCCACATTCCGCACGACGGATACGACCGTCCCGAGGAGCTGATGAGATCCGTCTGCATCTCTGAGGATGATTTTGATTATTACGACGCGGTCATGAGCGACGTCGGCGTATCCGGTTTTATCCCGCGGGCGCATTACACCGGATCCAACGTCGTCCGGTTTGACGTGTGCCGTCTGCTCTGCGACGTGGAACGGTTTATCGGACCTCAGGAGGTCATGGAGCAATACGGCATGGGCTTCTGCTATGAGCGCGCTTATGACGGTATGAAGATCAAAAACGTCACGGACGAGCTGCGCGAACAGACGTTGGCGTACTATAACGAGCATCACGCCCGTATGGACCGGCTTTGTGAAAAATACCGCAGGATCCTTCTTTTCGATCTGCACAGCTATCACGACGAGATCGTTCCCGCCGCGTTCCTGCAGCCCGGCGGAAAAACGCCCGATCTATGTATCGGCGCGGACGACCGGTTTACGCCTCCCGCGCTTACGGAGATCCTGCGCCGCCGGTTTAAGGAAGCGGGATTTTCCGTCGCGGTCAATGATCCGTATTCCGGAACGTTCGTCCCGAACGCCGTTCTTTCCGGCGGGAGCGAATGCGACCTTGTCTCCGTCATGCTCGAATTTCACAAGCGCACATACTGCGACGAATACTTTTCTCCGATCGAAGAAAAACAGAACGCGATCTGCGCCGTCATGCAGAAAGTCCTCGCGGACTGTACGGCATTATGAGCGATGCGCGCAGGAAAAGGATTCGTTCCGATTGCAAATGCTCCCTCGCCCCTCCATTCGTTTACCAACTTCGGAATACTCAGAAAAGAAAGAAGGATCCACATGAATGAGAAAATGAAATCAAGTATTGAAATCGCGGCAGCGACGTTTATGCGAAATCCGTACTGGCGAAGATACTATGAAACGGCGCCGTCGGAAGCGTGCAGGGAATATATCTCCATGCAGTTTTGTTACAGTATTTATATTGAGTATCTTTCGGATCAGGAAATTCATCAGCGAATATGTGAACTTGAAGACGGATTTTCGCTTGCGGACTGGAAGCACCTCTATAATCACACGGGGAACAACCCGGAGAAGTACAGAATAAAAAAGAGGATTCAGGAATTGACCGGAACCCTTTGAAGATAATCCGGAACCGCATTATTTCACGCCGAAGTTCTGATTTTCTGTTGCCGGGACTCTGTCGTGCGTCAAAAAAACAAACCCGCAAGGCTTTCTGCGGGTTTGCAGTCCGTATTATATTCGAAATACATTCTTATGCTCCGGCAGGAGCTTATACATAAATTTATTGATGAGCACGGGCGCTCCCCTGCCCCAGTCCTCACGCAGACCCGTCCAACGCAGCACGAAACCGTTTTTTTCGAGCACCCGGGCGGAGGCGGCGTTCTCCGCCATCACATGGGCGGTGATTTTCCGCACATCCGTCCGCTCGATCAGATACTTCACAAGCAGCGCCGTCGTCTCGCTCGCGATCCCCTGCCCCCAGAACGCGGGCAGGAGCCGGTAGCCGACCGAGGCTTTTTCTTTCTGCGGCTCATAATTGTAAATTTCCGCGATGCCGATCACAGTATCGGGGGCGCTTTTCAGGCAGATCCCGAACAGAACGGACTGTTTCGTATCAAAACATTCCGCCCGGGCGCGGGCGATCATCTCCCCCGCGTCGGGGATCGACTGCTCATACAAAAACGTCGGCAGATAGCGGTATATTTCGGGATCGCGCACGATCGCCCCCAGCGCGGGCGCGTCCGCCGCAGTCCATTCCCGCAGGATCAGCCGGTCGCTTTCAAGGCGCGGGAATTCGTCAAACAGGTTTACAACACTCATAGAAAGACCGTTCTTTCCGGGCTCATGCCGCGCGTCACAGCATCTGCGCTTGCAGGTCCTTCGCTACGCTCAGAAGCCGCGCGAGGATCGCGTCCCGCTCCGCATCCGGCGCTTCAAGACTCTGATGATGCGCTTCCATCACACAATCGCCTTCATAGCCGACCGCTTTCAGCGCGTCGATGAATTTCTGCCAGTCGATCGTGCCGTCGCCGGGGATCAGATGCCCGTCGTCGCTGCCGTCGTTATCCTGAATATGCAGGGAGAGCGGAACGACGGAGCATTTTTTCAGGATCTCCGGCCCGTAGCCGCTGCACCACGCGTGACCCGTGTCGAAGCACCAGCCGAAATAATCCGAATCCACGGTCTTTACGAGGTCCGCAATGATGCGCGGATCCGCGGAGGCGCCCCAGAGGATGTTTTCCGACAGCAGTACGACGCCGCATTCTTCCGCCAGAGGCAGCCATTCGCCGATCGCGGCTGCGTTGACCTCGATAAAGCTGCGTTTGCTGTCGATGATCTTGCCGTCTTCGTCGCGCCAGACCGGGTGCACGACGAGATATTTCGCGCCGAGCGCCGCCGAAGCCCGGATCGAGCGCTCGATCATATCGCCGGAATTTGCCTCGCCGGGAGCGTGGGCGTGGGTATAAACGATTCCCGCCGCGTCCGCGCGCGCTTTCAGAGAACGCGCCCAGTCGAGATAATTGTCGGCAAGGAAGGGCGAACCGTCGAAGGTCCAGTAATCGAAGCCCATGTCGATCCCCTCGTAACCGAGCGACGCGAGACGGTCGACCGCCTGCTCGGCGGGATAACCGTCCTCAAATACGTCGGTTGTCGTAACAATGCGGGGATACATCCGGATCGCGACCGAGCCCTCGAAGGACTTGTATTCCTTTTCAACGCCCAGCTCCTCGACCCATGCGCGGGTCTCGAAGGTCCTCAGGTTGCCGTTGGTGTTCTCATACACCCATGTGGGCGTGGGCCAGAGACAGACCGCCGGCGCGACCGCTGCATAGAAGTTTTTATCAACGCCGTCCTGCCCGTGATGCGCCATCTTGCAGTAATCGCAGTTCATAAGACCGCTTTCGCCGTATTTCTCCACGACGTAATTGCCTGCGCTTATGCCCGCGTCGCCGTTGAACATCACGCTCGTGTCGCCCAGATCCATGCGCATGATCGTCGAGCCCTCGTTGCAGTTCTTCCATTCGGGGTTGAAGGTATAGAACACCGTGAACTTCGCCGCGCCTACGTTGAACACGTCGCCCTCGGCGAGCGAGTCCGCCTTCTCCGCGAAGCCGGGCTTCAGCCGGTCGTAATTGCTGATGACCGTGACCGCCCACTCGTCGTATCCCTCATAGAAGGACGCGTCGGGGAAATTCGCGTACACCTTGTCAAAGCTGACCTGATCAGCGCGGTTCTCTGCGACCTCAAGGAACACCTCGCAGTGGTCGTCGTGAGCGTGGGAGAGGAACCACGCGTCAATATGCGGTTTTCTCTGCCCGGTCACGGCTTTCAGGTACTCGACGAAATAATCGGTCTCGGTCTTATGACCGCCGTCGATCACGATGACTTTGCCGTCTTCGGTCGTGATGATAAAGCTGTCGCCGATGGTGTCCGTCACGGATTTCAGCATGTGGATCACATTGCGGTTCATCGTTGATTTCACATTCTCCTTTTTTACCTGAAAGAACGCTTTGAGCCGCCCGAAGAAGGCGGAAATACAATCAAACAGATTTCTGAAAAAATCCGCGATGCTCTGCGCGACGGATTTCTTTTCGGTTTGCTCGGCGCTCTGCTGCGCTGCATCCTCCTGCGCCGCGTCTGCCGGATCGGCGATCTCCGTCCCGGCTGTTTCCGTTCCGGCCGCGGGCGCATCCGCAGCGAAGGCCGGCAGCGCCGCGGAAAACAGAAGCACGATGGCAAGCAGAACGTTGATTATCGCTTTCTTTTTCATAAAACCTCCTTTTGCATATCACCCGATCGGGTTCTTCAGCTCATAAACGATCTCCATCACCGGTTCGTCGTCTTCCCAGGTGTCGACCTTCCACTCGCCGCGGAAGAAATCGCGGACGCGGATCACGACCTGATTCTCATAGACCTCGATCTCGGCGCCGGTGCCGGTCTCGTCGTAGTACTCGTTATCGTTTTCGCCGGCAAGCTCGGTCAGACGGGGCAGATAGGTCTCGGGGAAGCCGTCTTCTGTATGGAACGACCAGAACAGATGCATCGGCATATGCGTGTGGCCCACAAAGCTGAAAAGATCGTGTTCTCTGTTATACTCCGCGAACAGCTCCGTCAGACGGTCGGTATCGTTCCCGTCCGCGTCAACGACGTAATCGGAGGGATAATGGGAGAAAACGAACACGGGCTTGCCGCTTTCGGCGGCCTTCGCGAGTTCTCCCTCGAGCCACGTGAACTGCTCGTCGGACATATAGATCTCGTGGACCTCCTGGGATTCCATTCCCAGAACGATGAAATAATAACCGTCGATCACCTCGCTGTAATAGGGGTGCTCGAGCTTTCTGCCGAAGAACGCCTCGGTATAATCATACCAGCGGTTCTGCAGCGTCTCGTAATCGCCGTTGCCGTTGCCGATATCGTGATTCCCCATCACGGGCAGAACCGTTTCGCCCTGCAGATACATCGAAGCGGCGCAGTGGAAAAGCAGGTTCTCGATAATCTGCCCGTTCATGGTGCTGTCGCCGAGAAAGACTACCGCGTCATTGCCGCTGATGTTCTTTTTGACGTCCTGCAGAGATCTTGCGTACGCGTTATACCGGGGAATATTATTGCCCTCGATATGCGCGTCCGAAAGGACCGTGAAATTGAGCTTGCAGTTTTCGGGATCCTTCACCCCGTAGGGCTCGTGCGAGCAGATCCCGACGCCGATAAACATAACCAGCGTCAGCATCAGCGCCAGGGGACGAAGAACGAACGTTTTTAATGACATACCGTTTACCTCCTGATATTTATATAATGATTGCCGTATGATTACTCAGCCGCGGACAGCGCGCCGCCGCGGACGATCGTTTCGAATGAGGCGATCTTATGCTCAGACGATGTGCCGAGCATCAACGTATGTCTGCCGTCGTGCAGCCCGAATTTCATCTGAGCGTCATAATAGCAGAATGCATCGCGCCTGAGCCGCAGCGTCACGCGCTTCGTCTCGCCCTTTTTCAGCCAGACGCGCTCATACGCCTTCAGCTCCTTCAGCGGGCGCGCGACCCCGCAGTCGTATGAGCCGAGATAAAGCTGCAGGATCTCCGCGCCGTCGTTATCGCCGGTATTGCTCACGCTGCACGAAACCGCTGCGCAGTCCGCGGCGGTCTCAAGCGCCGCGTCGGCAACGGAAAACGTCGTATAGCTCAGCCCGAAGCCGAAGGGATACAGCGGTTTACCGTCGTTATCGCAGTATGCGTATCCTCTGCCGGAGGGCTTGTGGGCATAGAACAGGGGAAGCTGACCGACGCTCTTCGGAATGCAGATCGGCAGCTTGCCGGAGGGATTCGTTATACCGAACAGGATCTCAACCAACGCCTTCGCACCCTGCTCGCCGGGATACCACGCTTCGATCACCGCGGGCACACTGTCGATCCACGCGGTCATATCGATCGGCGCGCCGTTCTCAAGGATCACGACGGTATTCGGATTCGCTTCGCAAAGCCGCCGGATCGACTGCTCCTGATCGTCCGTGATCTCCTGTGATTTTTCATCCACGATCAGGCCGCCGTCTTCGCCGCGGTTTTTATGGACCGTAACAGACGGCAGACGCAGATCGCTGCGGTCGCTGCCCTCGCCTTCCACAATGGCGGTAAAATAAAGATTCACGTCGCAGGTCGGCGCGAGCGTTTCGATCTCGTCGCTCCCGCCGTAAACGACCTCCGCCCGGTCCGCAAGAAATGCGCGCAGGGCCTCAAGCGGCGTCGGCGCGTCCTCGCCCTGCCAGGGCGTTCCGTAGGGACCGGAATAATTGGAGCCGATGGGGATCAGATCCGCGCTCTGCCCGAATACGCCGACGCGCCGGACGCGCTCTTTCGCGAGCGGCAGAACGCCGTCGTTTTTCAACAGCACAACAGCTTCCCGCGCGGCCTCCAGCGCCAGGGCGCGATGCGCCTCACTCCGCACGGTCGCGTCCGCCGCGGAGGGATCGCGGTACGGATCGTCAAACAGACCGAGCCGGAACTTCGATGTGAGAATGCGGAAAACATTTTTATCCAGTTCCGCTTCGGTCAGATATCCTTTTTCCAGCGCTTCCTTTACCGCGTCAAAACAATCGTAGGGCAAAATGACGTCGAGCCCCGATTTCAGCGCCATGGCGGCGGCCTGCGCCGTCGTCGCCGCGCAGCGGTGCGCCGTGCAGATCCCGTCCACGCCGGAATAATCGGAAACGACGAAGCCGTCAAAGCCCCATTCATCCCGCAGGATCTCCGTCAGAAGACGGCGGTTCGCGGAGCAGGGCACGCCCTCCCACGCGTTGTACGCCGCCATAACGGACTTCGCGCCGGCTTCAAAGCACGCCCTGAAAGGCGGCAGAAACACCTCGCGCATGGTACGCTCGCTCGTCTCGGAATAATTCGAGTCCCTGCCGCCGGCGGCGTAGTTATCAGCAAAATGCTTCGGCGTGGCGATCACGCCGTTATTCTGCAGTCCCCGGCACATGGCCGCGCCCATATCGGAGGCGAGAAGCACGTCTTCCCCGTAGGTCTCCACGGTTCTGCCCCAACGGCAGTCCCGCGCAAGATTCACCACGGGCGAAAACACCTGCCGCACGCCGACGACGGCGCATTCTTTGCCGATGGCCTCCGCGACCCGTTCCGTCAGCGCGGGATCGAAAGAAGACGCGAGCCCGATCGGCTGCGGAAAATTCGTTCCCATGCCCCACTGCGCCCCATGCAGCGCCTCTCCGTTCTCTATGGGCGGAATGCCGTGCGGCTGCGCGGCGATACTGCGGCGCATATCTTCGTTGATCTGCTCCGTCACCTCGCCTGGCGAGGCGGGCGACGTTCTGAGATAGTGCATAAAATGCCCGGGGTTGCGATAAGACCCGAACAGCGGGTTTCTGCGTTCGTTGTAATCTCCGGTGGGGTCGAAGATCATATCGGCGGTGACCTGATAGATTTTCTCTTCCAACGTCAGCCGCTCCAGCAGCTCCGCCGCGCGCCGTTCACATTCGTTTCGCATCGTTTTCTCTCTCTTATAATTCAGTTATTCCTGCGTATCGACGGCCAGAAAATCGGTAAAGCCCGTAATCTCAAGGATCTCCATAATCGTCTGCGAGACATTTGTCAGCTTCATCGATCCCTGACGGTTCATCGTCTTCTGAGCTTTCAGGAAGCACCTGAGCCCCGCAGAAGAGGTATATGCAAGATCCTTTAAATCAAAAATCAGCGTCTTCGCCCCGCCGAGCTCCTCCGCGATCGTTTTGTCAAGCGCGGGCGCGGTGGTCGTATCCAGCCTGCCGGCCAGGGTGACCGTCACTTCGCCGTTTTCGTTTTTGACATGAATATCCATATATAAAATACCCCTTTCTCAGAAATACAGTTTATCCGTCTGCGGAACAAGCTCGCAGAGTGTGTTTTTACAGTAATCGATCATCTTCGTTTTGTATTCTTCGCTGTCACGCGACTTGCGCACCGTTCTGCGAAGCAGGCGGGCGTAACCGATGACCGCGGACATATTCTCAATGCTGCGAAGGAAGGCTTCGTCCCCGGTGTCAAAGTAAGAGCGAAGCGTGGCGTTCCAGAACGCGCGGGCCTGCTCATAGGAAATGCCGAGAAAATCCTTTACGTTATTGTGATCGATGCAGGAAAAGCCGACATAAGCGAGATAGATCGCCGCGAACTCGAAGACCGGATGCCCCATGGCCAGGGTATCCATATCGATCAGCAGGTTCTCGCCGTTTTGCCGCATGATATTTTTGATATGATAATCGCCGTGGATCATATTCTGCGTATCGGGAATTTCACGCATCATCCGCAAAAGCTTTTCACCGACGTCCGCGGGCAGATACTCCGTACAGAACTCCGCCCAGATCACTGCCTCCGCCTTTTTGTCCGGCAGCTCGCCGGGCTTGAGCACGGTGGAATGGATGGTTTTCAGGATCTCCGCGCTCTGCTTCGCGTATTCGTCCGTCTTCTCCGGCTCGGCGATCATAAGCTTTGCGAAGGATTTTGCGTTCAGAAGCTCGAACACGGAGCCGTAAAGCTCGCCGACCTGTACCACGTCGTAGGGTATGGCGGTGGGAACGCCCATCACAAACGCCTTGCGCGCCAGCTCCCGCTCGTTGTGAATCTCCGCCAGCGCGTCGTGGTTTTTATACACCTTCACGATCGTATCCTCGTCGATGCGGTAAACAATGCCGTTCGCACCCTCGCCGATGACCTCGCAGCCCTCGACGCTGACCTTGCGGTACGCCTTGGAGATTTCCATCATCTCGGTAAACCCCGTCATATCAAAAATCTCATAGACCTCGGATGAGACGTTCACGATTTTCAGCCCGGGATACGCCTTTTTCAGCCGCAGGATCACCCGCAGCCCCGCGCTCGAAAGATACGCAAGCTCCGCGGCGTCGAGCACCGGCGCGCCGGTGCAGCCCGCAACGGCGGCGTTGATTTTTGTTTCCGCCTCGGCGGCGTTGACGGAATCGATCCTTCCGGAAAGAGCGGCGGTCAGGATCCCGTTTTCACTCTTTGTACTTACACTGAACATTGCTAACTCCCCTTATTGATTTTTATTCCAAAGCGGTGACCGCGTCGGGAATATTTCTGAGATATTCCTCAAGCGTGATCCCCCGCGCCGCGATCTCCTTCGCCGCGTCAGGCCCGACATACCGGAAATGCCACGGCTCGTACGCGTAACCGGTGATGGTTTCTTTCCCTTCGGGATAGCGAAGGATAAAGCCGTAATCCGCCAGCTTCGCATGAATGACGGCAAACGTTTTCCGCGCCGCGATCATTTCTTCGTTGCTGCCGTATAAAACGCCGTCCCGCGATACGATCACGTCGATCGCAAGCCCGGTATGATGCTCGGAATACCCGGGCACGGCGACATATCGCTCCGCGTAGCTTCTGCCCTTTTCTTCTGCGAATCTGTCCCATATTTCCTGCTGACGGGCGACGGATCTGTAAGTGCTGTTCATCTCAATGTCGATGCCGTCGTTCTCAAGAAGATCCTGCCGCAGATTTTTGAAGGCCCTGAGCGTCTTCTTTTCGACATAATACGGTTCGCCGTAAGCGCTTTCCGCGTATTCGAGCTCAATGACGTCATCCCAATTGTCGGGCAGCCTGTTTTTTCGGTTGACCAAAACAAGATAATCGATCTCCGTTACGGTCCGGACCTGTTCGGTCTCTTTTTCGGTTTCTTTTTCGGTCTCTTCCTCAGTCCCGGGCTCTTCCCCGGTTTCGGTCGACGGATCCGTCGTCCCGGCAGCCGATCCGGTTTCCGACGCGGCGTCCGTCGTTTCGGGGGCGTATACCGGCTCGGTCTGCTGCGTTGCGATCTCGCTTTCCGCAGCCGACTCATACTCCGTCGGCGCTTCCCGCGTCGTCGTTTCGATATCGGCTCGGGTCACGTCCCGTCCCAGCGCCGGCGCGTTCGTATTCGCTTTTCCCGGCAGACATCCGCCGAACGCCGTGCAAAGAACGAGTATCAGCAGAATCGGGATTATCGTTTTTGCATTTGAGATCATATCCCGCCTCCCGACACGGTATCATTCACCATACAAATATACTATCCCTATTGTATTTAGTTTAACATATATTGTCCAACAAATGTCCAGCAAAAAGAAAGGAATGCGGCAAAAAATCAAATGTCTTTTATTTTATTGTGCTATTTTGTCAATTTTTTTCAAAAAGATTATCACTTGTGCCGATTCTTTTTTCCGGAAATATCTGTTTTAATAAAAAAGCGGCGCAAAGCCAGCTGAAAAAAGGAGCGATTTTTTTATGAAGCATTGGAAAAAAGTTTTATCCGTAATTCTTGCGGCGCTGATGGCGCTCGCGCTTGCGGTGCCCGCTTTTGCCGGAAGCCCCGAAACGCTCGGGCTGTTCTCGGGGAAATATGCCGAGGCGGACGCGCTGATCTACGAGGCCATGCTCAGCGGAGAGACAAGGGTCGACCTGAGCGACTTCTCGTTTGACTCGCAGCTCAGCGGCGGCAGGAGTTTCATGGATTTCTGCATCGCCGTGCGCGAAAATCATCCGGACGCGTTTTATGTGAACACGCTGAGCTACAGCTACAGCAACGGGAAAGTCACGGGCGTCACGATCAATCGCAACGAGAATTATTCCGCGTCGCAGATCTCGAAGACCAACGCCGCGGTCGCATCGGCCGTCGCCGAGGCGGACGCGCTCGGGCTGAACGATCTCAACAGAGTTCTGTTCGCGGTCAACTTCCTGAAAGAGCGCTCTTACTGCGGCAGCTCCGAGGAAAATAAATACAACACGGCTTACGATGCGATCATGACCTCGAACGGTTCCGCTTTCGCACACGCGAAAGCGCTCGCCTGGGTTCTGAAAGCGCTCGGGATCGAGGCGTATTATACGACCTCCGAAAGCACCACCTGCCCGTTTGATCTTGTGATCCTCAACGGCAAGAGCTATTTTGTCGATATGACGATGACCGGCGTCACGGAAGCAATGTCCGTTCTGCTCAGCGAAGCGAAAATGATCGAAAAAAGACACGATATGACGTCTTCGAGCAAAATCAGAGCGTGCTCATGGAAGAATGTTAAAGGCCTCTGCACAACGACGACCTATGATAACGCATGGTGGAATATCGCCTGCGCCGGCATGGGCTACGACGGCGGCTTCTGGTATTATTCCGACCACGTCAATCTCTATAAGGGCAAAATGAGCGTTCCGAAAAGCGGAACAAAACTGACCGACCGCAAAAAAGAAAGATGGTTCGCGGGCAGCAGTTCAAGCTGTATCGACGTAGTCGCCGCCGGCGGCAACGCTTTCTTCAACACGCCCGATACGATCGTGAGATACGAGATCGCCACCGGAGAACAGACCGATTTTTATACCCTTTCTTCGACGGAGCTTCAGAAGGGGAAAATCATCGATCTTGAAGTCAACGGCAAAAAAATCGTATACAAGCTTTCCGATAATTACAACGCGTTTTATGAAGCCGGGCATATCACCTATACCGGCTCCGTCGCGTATACCTGCGACGCGCACTCCTTCAGTGAATGGACCGAGGTCGATCCCGGCACATGCGTCAGACACGCGACGGAAAAGAGGACCTGTACCGTCTGCAAGGCCGTCGAGACCAGAGAAACCGACCGTTACGGCGACCACGTCTGCGATAACTGGACCGTAACAAAGGAGGCGACCTGTATCGAACCGGGAACCGAAAGCGGCGTCTGCACCCTTTGCGGCGCGCCTGTGACGAGGGATACCGCGCTCGCCGATCACACCTACGTTGAGTGGGTCGTGACCAAAGATGCGACCTGCGGCGAAGACGGCGAAGAGCAGGCGGTCTGCGCGGTCGAGGGCTGCGACAACGTCGGCACGAGAGCCATCCCCGCAACCGGGAATCATATCGACGCCGACGGCGACGAGATCTGCGACGAGTGCGGCGCGGACCTCAAAAAGCCGCTCACCGGCATCAAGGCGTTTTTCGCGAAGCTGAAAGCGTTCTTTGAGAAGATCGCCGAATTCTTCAGAAATCTGTTCGGCAAAAAGGGCTGATCCCGACGCCTTTCAAACAAATCAAAAGACTCAAAAAACCGCTCCGGCGCATCTGCCACGGGGCGATAAGGAAGTAATTATGTAAAGTACGGTGTGTCTCGGAAACGGGGCACACCGTATTCTTTTTTGAAGCAATCAAGTCTCTATAACCTACTGTTTTAAGCAACCGGTTTGAATACATTCGGATTGTTCTTGATCTCGTCCATCATGGCGAGGATTTCTTCTTCGGTCGGGATCGTGATTATACCTACGGCTGTAAAATAGATATCCACTTTTACGTGACAATGCCCGTCGTACTTGTCGTTGTTATGGACCTCAATGCGCTGAATCAATGAATTTACGATCGTAGGCGTAAGCTCTTTCACATCCGTCATTTCACGAAGCGTTTTTATGAGCAGTCGGACGTCGACCGCCTGTTGCTCGGACGATTCCAGCTTTTTTCTGCCTTCGGTAACGGTAACGCTGAGTTCCTTTTGTTCTGCCTCATAGCTGCGGGAATATTTTGCGTACCGTTCATCATCCAGCTTGCCCAGAGCGTTATCCTCATACGCCTTTGCCAGTAACCTGTCCAGCTCCAGCAAACGTCTTGCGCCATCCTCGACCGCCAGTTTCAGCTTCTTGTGATCTGCCTGCCGGATCGCGCTGTTTTTCTTTGCCAGCATATACAGGAATACCGGCTCATACAGACGAACGAAATCCGCAAGATCCCATACGGCTTCGTGAACGATCTTCTCAAGCACTATGTCCCGGATATAATGGATTTTGCATTTTCCTCTGCCGTCTTTGTAGTTGGCGCAGCGATAGAATTCCTGATCCCGGCGAAGGCTTTTAGCAGCACAGAAGTGGAGCTTCGCTCCGCAATCCGGACAATACACCAGCCCGGAGAACAGGCTTGTCCTGCCCGTTGCGGTCGGTCTGCGCCGGTTCTCTCTCAATTCCTGTACCCGCAGCCATTCTTCCTCGCAGATGATCGGTTCCTGCATATTCGGAATGATCTGATACTCCTCCACAGGACGATAGATCGTTTTGTGTACCTTGTAGCTGACGGTAGTGGATTTGAAATTGACCGCGCAGCCGGTGTACTGTCGGTTTTCAAGAATACCCGCAACGGTACTGTCTTTCCAGTGATACGGATTTTCGGGAACACGATTACCGTGCCGTCTGCCGATGGATTCATAATATGCGGTCGGAACGAAGATCTTTTCCCGTTCAAGCTGTCTTGCGATCTGCGAAGGACCGCGTCCCGCCAGACAAAGAGCATAGATTTTTCTGACAACCGCGGCGGCGGGTCCGTCGATCAGCCATTTCCCTTTTTGAGAAGGATCTCTGACGTAACCGAAAGGAACCGTTGACGCGATACGCTCGCCGTGATCCGCCTTTGTCTGCCAGACGGCTCGGATCTTTTTACTTGTCTGCGCCGCGTACCACTCGTTGAAGATGTTGTAGAACGGCATCATCTCCATGCCGTCGCCGGTTGTGCTGTTCACATTTTCCTGAATGGAGATAAAGGTAATGCCGAGAGACGGATAGACGATCTGCGTCAAGCGCCCCGCTTCCACCTGCTCACGCCCGAAGCGGGAAAGGTCTTTAACGATGATCGTGCCGATTTTTCCTTCCTCTGCCATGCGCTGCATCCGTTGAAAGTCCTCACGGTCAAAACTGGTGCCGGATATGCCGTCGTCAACGAAAAACATGGTGTTTTTGTAACCGTTGCGCTTTGCATAATCCGAAAGGATCTGCTTTTGATTTTTGATACTGTTGGAATCCTGATCTTTGTTTTGCCGCC
>JAFRPB010000142.1 GCA_017429345.1 Clostridia bacterium
AGACAGCGGCATTCTTAATAATAAAAAGGCGCGAAGCGCTTTTTCGAAATTTTTCATTTTTCACTTTTCATTTTTCACTTTTATTCGCGGCTTTTCTCCGCTCTGACACCCAACACCCGGCACCCAACAACCACTTACACCTTACACCTTACACCTTACACCTTATACCTTATACCTTACACCTTACACCTTACACCTTACACCTTACACCTTACACCTTATACCCAGCACTCAACACCCAACACCCTATAACGGAGGAATCACATATGAGCATCTACACCGAAATTTCCGAAAGCCTGCAGAAAGGCAGGGCGAAAATCGTCAAAGCGCTGGTGGAACAGGCCATTGCCGAAGGCTGCCCCGCCGCCGAGATCCTCGGCGAAGGCCTTCTTGACGGCATGAACAGCATCGGCGAAAAATTCAAGAAAAACGAAGTCTATGTGCCCGAGGTGCTTGTCGCGGCGCGCGCGATGAACATGGGCATGGAGGTGTTGAAGCCTCTGCTCGCGGAAGACGGCGTCGCGTCCGCCGGGCGCGTGTGCATCGGCACGGTGCAGGGCGATCTGCACGACATCGGCAAGAACCTCGTCAAGATGATGATGGAGGGCAAGGGCCTGGAGGTCATCGACCTGGGCGTGGACGTGTCGCCCGAGACCTTCGTGCAGACCGCCATTGAGCAGGACTGCGACATCATCTGCTGCTCCGCGCTGCTGACCACCACCATGGACGTGATGGGCGAGGTCGTCAAACAGGCAGAAGCCGCCGGCATCCGCGACCGGGTGAAGATCATGGTGGGCGGCGCGCCGGTAACGGACGCATTCTGCAAACAGATCGGCGCGGACAAATACACCTCCGACGCCGCCAGCGCGGCGGACGCCGCCGTGGAGCTGTGCGAAAACAAATGAACGTCGAACGATATCTCGATCGCCCCGATATCCACGAATATCGCGTATTTTCCACCGGGCAGATCCCCTTTTCCCCGGCGGTCGTCGAGGCGTGCGAACGGAACGCCTGCGGGAAATACGGCACGTCGTGGACCTGTCCCCCCGGCGTCGGGACGCTTGAGGAGCTTGAGAAAAAGATCCGCGCGTATCCCAACGCCGCCGTGCTGACGTGCAGATACGATATCGAGGATTCCTTCGACTTTGAGGGAATGATGGAAGCGCAGAAGAAATCGAAAAAGGTCTTCGCCGCCGTCGCGGACGAAATGCGGGCGGCGGGCGAGACGTTTTATATGCTCGGCAACGAGGGCTGCGATCTCTGCGCAAAATGCACCTATCCCGACGCGCCCTGCCGCTTTCCCGAGCGCGCCGCGCCCTCCGTCGAGGCGTGCGGCATCAACGTGATGCTTCTGGCGAAGAACGTCGGCGTGAAATACAACAACGGGCCGAACACCGTCACTTATTTCAGTCTGATCCTCTTCGGGAAAGACGGATAAAGGAATCGGAGAAATCTATGGCACGAATAATGATCGACGGGACCGAGTACGCCGCGTACCCGGGCGAGCTGCTTTCCGACGCACTGCGCCGGGCGGGCTTTTCGGTCCCGATGCCCTGCGGCGGACGCGGGACCTGCGGCAAATGCCTCGTCACGGTGAACGGCAAGCGGGAACGCGCCTGCGGATATATCATAGAGTCGGATATCCGCGTCGTTCTGCCGGGGCGGGAAACGATCGTTTCCGACCTCGGCGCAAATACCGGCGCGGAAGGAACAGGCAACCTCGCCCTCGCGCTGGATATCGGCACCACAACGCTGGCGGCGGCGCTGATCTCCCTTGACGGAGGCCGCATCGTACGCGCCGCGACGGGCGTCAACCCGCAGCGCGCCTTCGGCGCGGACGTGATGAACCGCATCGGTTACTGCCGCGAACACGGTCCCGCTCCGCTGCGGGACGCGGTGACCGGGGCGGTGAAAGAGCTGTTGACGCAGCTGGACGTGCCGCCGGTCGGAACGATGTTCACCGCCGGCAACACGACGATGCTGCATCTGTTTTTCGGCGTTGACTGCTCCGCCATGGGCACGGCGCCCTATACGCCTGTTTTTCTCGAATCGAAAACCGTGCCGGGCGAAGATCTCGGATTTTCCGGGATCGGAAATATCGTCTCTCTGCCCTCGGCGGCGGCGTTCGTTGGGGCGGATCTGACGGCGGGGCTGAATTCCGTCGGTCTGCCGCCCGAAGGGAAATACCGCCTGCTGATCGACCTGGGCACCAACGCGGAAGTCGTTCTGTTCTCCCGCGAAGGAGCGCTTTGCACCGCCGCGGCGGCGGGACCCTGCTTTGAAGGCGCGAACATCTCCTGCGGGATGAGCGCTTCGCCCGGCGCGATCTGCGCCTATTCTGCCAGGGGTTACGCAACGGTGGGCGGCGCGCCCGCCGTCGGCGTCTGCGGCACCGGGCTTGTGGACGCGGTCGCCGCGCTTCTGGAGGACGGGACCATCGACGGGAGCGGATATATGGAATGTGAAAGCTTCGAGCTCGCGCCCGGCGTGACGCTCACGCAGGCAGACGTGCGACAGTATCAGCTTGCGAAATCCGCGGTCCTGTCCGCCGTGCAGACGCTGCTGCAGATGCGCGGCGTAAGCTATGAAGAAATCGACGCGCTGTATATCGCAGGCGGCTTTTCCGCGAAGATCGATATCGAAAATGCGGTGAAAACGGGGCTTTTGCCCGGGGAGCTGAAAGAAAAATGCGCCGCCGTCGGCAACAGCAGCCTTCTGGGTACGGCGAAATACGCCGCCGAAAAAAACGATCTTTCGGTGTTCCTCGATCATATGACCTACGTCGATTTGGCGGCGGATCCGGTTTTTTCGGAGCTTTTTGTTGAAAATATGCTTTTCGGAGGAGACGAAGCATGACCGAGCGGGAAAGATTCATCAAAGCGCTGAAGCGCGAGCCGATCGAGGGGCACTGCCCCACGTTTGAGCTGGTGTTTTTTCTGACGCTGGAGGCCATCGGCAGGATCCACCCCTCGCAGCTGCATTTCGGGCAGTGGAAGCAGATGACCGACCGGGAGCGGCAGCTGCATTTCGAATATCAGGCGGACGCCTATATCGAGACCGCGGAAAAATACCATCACAGCGCGATTTTCGTCCATCCCAATCCCGGCGGCTTCGACAACACGGTGCGCCTGCTGGAGACGATCCGCGAAAAAAGCGGCGACAAATATTATCTCACCATGCACGGCGACTGCACCTTCAGCATCCCCGACGGAGACACGATGATGGCGTTCTCCGAGCGGATGTATGAGGATGAGGACGGCCTCAGGGCGGAGGCGGAGCACAGACTCGCCGGCAGCCTTCGCTTCGCGGAGGAAATGGCGAAGCACCCCGGTCTTCTGGACGGCTTCACCCTCTGCTCCGACTACTGCTTCAACGTGAATCCCTTCTTCTCCCCGACGCAGTTCGGCGAATTCATCGCGCCGTATCTTGAGCGGGTCATTAAGGGCTATCACGACCTCGGCTTTTACACGATCAAGCACACCGACGGCAACATCATGCCGATCCTCGATCAGATGGTGCAGTGCGGACCGGACGCGCTGCACTCCCTCGACCCGCAGGGCGGCGTCGACCTCGCCGAGGTCAAGCGCCTGTACGGCGACCGGGTGGCGCTGTGCGGCAACGTCAACTGCGGTCTTTTGCAGACGGGCACCGAGGAGGAAGTGATCGCCGACACCCGCCGCGCCCTGCGGGACGGGATGAACGGCTGGGGATTTATCTTCTGCACCTCCAACTGCGCTTACACCGGCCTGCCGCTGGAGCGGTACGAGCTGATGAACCGCATCTGGCGGGAGGAAGGCGTTTATCCGTATACAGAGAGATCAAAAACCGACGCAAAATAAAAAAAGATCCCGAATCTCTTGAATTGCGGACGGTTTTGCAGTATAATAGATCCGTAAAAAAATAAGGGAGGAAAATAAAATGTTAGTTTCCGCAAAAGAAATGCTCACCAAAGCGAAGGCTGGCCATTATGCCGTCGGTCAGTTCAACATCAACAACCTTGAATGGACGAAGGCGATCCTGAAGACCTCGCAGGAGATGAACTCCCCCGTCATTCTCGGCGTATCCGAGGGCGCGGGCAAGTATATGTGCGGCTTCAAGACCGTCACCGAGATGACCAAGGCAATGATCGACTTCCTCGGCATCACCGTCCCCGTGGCGCTGCATCTCGACCACGGCACCTATGAAGGCGCGAAGGCGTGCCTCGAAGCGGGCTTCTCGTCGATCATGTTCGACGGCTCGCATTATCCCATTGAAGAGAATATCGAAAAAACGAAAGAGCTCGTCGCGCTCGCGCACTCGATGGGACGTTCCATCGAGGCGGAGGTCGGCTCCATCGGCGGCGAGGAAGACGGCGTGATCGGCATGGGCGAGGTCGCGGACCCCGACGAGTGCAAGATGATCGCGGATCTCGGCGTGGACATGCTCGCTGCGGGCATCGGCAACATCCACGGCAAATACCCCGAAAACTGGCCCGGGCTGCGTTTCGACGCGCTCGACGCGATCCAGCAGAAGACCGGCGCGATGCCTCTCGTTCTGCACGGCGGCACGGGGATCCCTGCGGATATGATCAAAAAGGCGATCTCCCTCGGCGTTTCCAAGATCAACGTCAACACCGAATGCCAGCTCTCCTTCGCGGCGGCGACGAGAAAGTATATCGAAGAGGGCAAGGACCTCGTCGGCAAGGGCTTCGACCCGAGAAAGCTTCTCGCCCCCGGCGCCGAAGCGATCTGCGCGACCGTCAGAGAGAAGATCGAGCTGTTCGGCTCCGCTGACAAAGCGTAAAACGATTTCAAAAATCATAAAACCGCAGCTTCCTTTTTTGCGGGAAGCCGCGGTTTTTGATTTTTGCGGTCATTTGCCGGTCAGCACACGCCGGAGAAACAGGAAGAGCCTTACGACCGCGCCCTCCCCGGGACGGAAGTATACGATCTCCGAGCCGGAAAACATCCGTAAGATCCAGACCGCGAATAAAAGAGCGCAGAACGAGAACAGTACGCCGCGGCAGAATTTCGGATTTTTGCGTTTCCACAACATCAGCCCCGCGGCGACGGGCAGAAGGAACACGAGCGGATGCAGCTGCCACGCCCCGGCGAAATCAAGCCGCAGGCAGGCAAGACACGCGCGCACCATGCCGCAGGACGGGCAGGAAACGCCGGTCAGGAAACGGACCGGACAGCCGATCGCGAGATACAGCGCGACGACGCAGCAAAGCGTGATCGCCGCCGCAAGAATCCGTTTTCGCCGTACGTTCATTGTCCCGCTCCCGTTTTTTATTATTATAGCAATTCGCCCGTGGAGTGTCAATAAAAATCCGAATTCCGCCGCAAGCGGAAAAACGGCGGCGCGACGGACGTCCGTGATCGGAATATAAAATACAAAGCCGCTTTTTTGTGCAGTATTTTCGCGGCGGGCGTCTTGTGCGGAAAAACAAAATATGATAAAATGATATATTAACAGAATATTCCTGCGTGAGAATGAAAACGGAGGGCAATGACCATGAATAAAACGAAAAAACCGATCGCACTGTTCCTGTCTCTTGTCATGGCGCTGACCATGCTGCCGATGGCGGCGTCCGTGCTGACTGCCGGAGCTGCCGACGCGGGGAACACGGACGCCTATTCGCTCACCTACAACGCGAACGGCGGTTCCGGCGCCGACATAACGCAGACGGCGTATAACCGGCAGGCGGTGCAGCTGAACGCAAATCCGTTCACAAAAACCGGTTATCACATGACGGGCTGGAACACCGAAGCGAACGGCTCCGGCGTCGCCTATCCCGCCGGCGCCTCGGTCACGAACCCGGCGGTCTCGTACCGGGCGCGCTATATCCGCGTGTACGCCGCAGGCAACACGTACAATGACGCGGACGGTTATTATATGGCAAACCACCTCTCGGAACTGCAGGTGATCGACGCGCAGGGGAACAACGTCGCGCTGGGCAGATCGGGCGACGTTGTGACCGACGGCAATATCGCCACGACATCCGGTTGTTACAAAACCTACGGCGATTATAACGGCACGCCGAATTATTATCAAATAGATCTCGGCGCGCAGTATGACATAAAAACCGTGAACATGTGGCGCTATTGGGAATTCGGGACGAAGTATCACAACACCGTCGTCGTCCTTTCCGAGAACGGCACCTTTGCCGCCGGTGACCGCTTCGTTCTGTTCAACGCGGATTACACGAACCGGTTCGGCTTCGGGAACGGCATTGATATGGAATATTACGAGGGGGCGAACGGACTCTCTATGAGCGTTTCGGACGTCCGCAGGTCGAACACCTACGAAGCGCGGTATATCCGCGTTTATGCCGCGGGCAACAATGAGAACGACGCCGGCGGCGCGTATATGGCGAACCATCTTGTCGAGCTCGTCGTCAACGACGCAAGCGGCAATAACGTGGCGCTGAACCGCACCGGAAACTATGTTACCAACGGAACAGTCGATACGAATCAATATTTCGTATACGGCGATTATAACGGCACCGGGAACTACTATCAGGTAGATTTCGGCGGCGTATACGATATCGCTTCGATCGGCATGTGGCGTTACTGGGCGGACGCGCGTATCTATTACGATACCATTGTCGTGCTCTCAAGAAACGGCACCTTTGCCGAAGGAGACCGCTTTGTCGTGTTCAACGCCGACGATACCGGCAGGTTCGGCTTCGGCAAGGGTACGGACAAAGACTACAGGGAAACGGCGCGCGGCAAGGCGCTCTATGTCGAAAACGAAGCTCAGACGCTGCCGTCCTTCAACGCGCGTTACGTGCGCATCTACGCCGCCGGTAACGATCAGAACGACGCCGGCGGAGCCTATATGGCAAACCATATCGTCGAGCTGAAGGCCATGTGGGGCGCCACGAACGTCGCCTACGGCAGGACAGGGAACGCCGCGACGGACGGTGTGGTCGATACGAATTACTATATCGGCTTCGGCGGGTATTTCGGCACGGCGAATTACTATCAGATCGACTTCGGCGCGGTCTATCCCGTGAATTCCGTTTCCTACTGGGGTTATTGGGCGGACGCACGCGTGAACCATAATCTGATCATCGCGCTTTCCCGCAACGGGACCTTTACGGGCGACGATCTCTGCGTGCTCTGGAACGCGGACAGCTCAAATATGTTCGGCTTCGGCAGGGGGACCGATCCCGCCTACGCGGAGACAAGCGCGGGCAGGACTTTCACGGTACCGGCAGCCGCGGATGACCCGAATACGGTCACGGCGCGCTATATCCGCGTTTACGATTACGGCAACGACGAAAACGACATCGCCGGCTATCCGCGCTGCAATCAGGTCGCCGAGCTTGCCGCCTATACTGCGAACGGCGTCAACGTGGCAACGGGCGGTTCTGCGCAGGACGCGTCGATCATCGACGGCAATATTTCCTACGGCGTTTATTATGCCTACGGTACCGGCTACGGCAGAGAGAACAACTATTTCTGGGTGGATCTGGGGCAGGAATACGCGCTCGCGAAGATCCGTCTGTGGCGGTACTGGGTGGATAACCGCACCTTCCACACCCAGGTGATCGCGCTTTCAAAGAACGGGACCTTCTCCGGCGACGACCTCACGGTGATCTGGAATACGGATAAAAACAACGTCCACGGTCTCGGCGCAGGCACGGACGCGGCATACGCCGAAACTGCCGCGGGACACGAGTTCACGATGCCCGCCGGCAGCGCCGCTCCTGCGGCGAGAGCCCGCTACGTCAGGGTCTATACCGGCGGCAACTACGCGAACGACGCCGCGGGACCGTCCCAGACTTACGCCGGACATCTGGCGGAGATCCAGGTCTATGCGGGCAGCAGCGTTAACGTTGCCTACGGAAAGACCGGAAACGCCGCGACCGACGGCAGTACGAACTGCTCCGCCTATTTCGGTTACGGCGCACATCACGGGCAGCCGAACTACGCGCAGGTGGATCTCGGCAGTGTTTACAACGTAACGAGCGTAAAGCTGTGGCAATATTACAGCGACGCGAGGACCTATCACAACACGGTCGTCGTCCTGTCCGAAAACGGGACCTTCGCAGGGAACGACTATACCGTCATCTTCAATTCCGACTACTGCAATATGCACGGCTTCGGCAGGGGCTTCGACAACGAATACCCGGAAAGCGCTTCGGGAAGGGAATTCAAAGCTGTGAACGTCTATGCGCCTTCCTCCGGTACGAAAATGCTCTACGTGCAGTGGGCGCCGAACGCATACACCGTGGCGTTTGACGGCAACGGCAGCGACGGCGGCACGGTGCCCGCGTCCTTCGGCGCGACCTATGACAGCGCGTTCGATCTGCCGACGGCAGTCCCGACGAAGACGAATTATACCTTCCGGGGCTGGACGCTTTCGCCCGACGGCGGCACGGTCTATACGCCCGGGCAGAACGTTTCCAATCTCACTTCGACCGCGGGCGCGACGGCGACGCTGTACGCGAAATGGGAGCTCAACACCTACGCCGTCACGTTCTCCGCGGACGGTACGGGCTATACGAACACGGCGCCCGCCGCAACAGTCACCCACGGAGGGAGCGTCAGCTTTGACGTCACTCTTTCGGATGGCTATACGAACAGCGGCAATCCGTCCGTGACCGCGACGAACGGCTCCGTTTCGTCGACAAAGAGCGGCAACACGATCACTTACACGGTTTCGAACATCACCGGCGCGACGACGATCACGGTCGGCGCGGCGACGCTCAACACTTACACAGTGAAATTCATCAACTCCCTGGCAGGGGAGCAGATCGGTGCGGATCAGACCGTCGCGCACGGTTCCGCTGCGACCGCGCCCGCAGTCGATGAGTACGTACAGAACGACGCCGCGGGGCACTACAAATTCACCGGTTGGGACAAAGCGTTTAACAACGTCACCGGCGACCTGACCGTGAACACGGTCTATGAGACCGAGGCGCATTCCGGCGGCACGGCGAAGTGCAATGAGTACGCGAAATGCGATCTCTGCGGCGCGGAATACGGCGATTACGCCGACCACGAATACGGTGAATGGATCCAGCAGATCAATAAAACCTGCCTTGAGGACGGCACCCTCGGACATTACACCTGCTCTGTCTGCGGAAAGTATTTCGACGCGGAGCATAACGAGCTTGTGAGCCTGACCATCGCCCACGAGGGGCACAAGCCCGTCAGGACTGCGCCGAAGGCTTCCACCTGTACCGAGAAGGGCAATATCGAGTATTACACCTGCGGCGACTGCGGCAAGATCTTCACGGAAGAAGCCTGTGAGCACGAGATCACCGCGGAGCAGACGGTGCTCGATTACGATTACACGAACCACAGCACCGACGAGCGTGTGACGAAGAACGCGAAGGAAGCGAAGTGCAACGAGGACGGCTACACCGGCGATATTTACTGCGCGGCGTGCGACCACGAGGTCACCCACGGCAGCGTGATCCCGATGGAGACGATCGCGCATACGCCCGTCAAGACCGATTCGAAAGCTTCCACCTGCACCGAGAAGGGCAATATCGAGTATTACACCTGCTCCGTCTGCGGCAAGATCTTTACGGAAGAGACCTGCGAGAATGAGATCGCGGCAGAAGATACGATCCTTGATTTCGATTACACGAACCACAGCACCGACGAGCGGGTGACAAAGAACGCGAAGGACGCGAAGTGCAACGAAGACGGCTACACGGGCGATATATACTGCGCGGCGTGTGACCATGAGGTCACCCACGGCAGCGTGATCCCGAAGGAGACGATCGCTCACACGCCGGTCAAGGCCGATTCAAAGGCCGCGACCTGCACCGAGAAGGGCAATATCGAATATTACACCTGCGAGATCTGCGGAAAGATTTTCACCGAAGAAGCCTGCGAGAATGAGATCACAGCTGAAGACACGGTCCTCGACTTCGATTATACGAACCACAGCTCGACCGAGACCGTGACGAAGGGCGCGAAAGCCGCGACCTGCAACGAAGACGGCTACACCGGCGATATCTACTGCGCAGCCTGCGATCATCTGATCGAGGCGGGCGAGGCGATCCCGAGCGGCGGCACGGAGCACGTGTTCGGTGAATGGTACGTGAAGACCGCGCCGACATGCACCGAAGAGGGCGTCGAGGCACGCGTCTGCGGCAACTGCGGTGAGGAAGAAACAAGCCCCATCGCGGCTACGGGCCACAGCTTCGGCGAATGGATTGACGACGCGGACAACGCGCCTTCCTGCACAAAGGACGGCAAACAGCACCGCATCTGCGCAAGATGCGGCGAGACCGAAACGCGCGAAGTCACCGCGAGCGAGAAAGGGCACTCGATCCGCCTGCCGAACGATGAGGGCGAGGGCTACTGCACTTTCTGCGGCGAATACCGCTGCCTGTTCTGCGTGAAGGACGAGCACATGCACGAGACGAACGACGCGTCGGTCATGACGTTCTTCGTTCATATTGTCCATATCTTCTATCACATGTTCAGCAATTTCAGATACACACTGTCGCACAGATAAACGCATAATAAACGCACACGACGCCCTACCGGTCGGCAGGGCGTCGTTGTGTTTTATTCTGATTTATCGAGCGCTTTCATTGCGAACTCCGATTTCCGAGCTCCGAATTCCGGTGGCTATGGGAAGATCGTGCAAAACGGGACAATCAAGTTGTTATTTAGGATAAAACGCATGTAAAACAAACAGTATATCTCTTTGTTACACTTTGAATGTCATTTAACAGACCGGAGCTCGGACATCGGATATCGGACATCGTAAATTCTGATTTATCGAGCGAAGCTCGATAAATCAGAATTCATCCGTCCTTTTGATATACGCGCCGAAGCCCTCTTCGCCGGGTTTTCTGAAATAGCTCGCCGAGGTCAGGAAGACCGTCTCCCCGCCGTCCGGCGCGATCGAGCGCATGAAGATATACGCGTCGGTCTCGAAGCCGTCGATCAGCGCGTTCGAATTCCTGTGCATGCGTCTGCCGTCCGCCTGTATATTGAACCAGACGCGGCGGACGATCCCCGTATCGTTTTCTTTGATCCGGACCCCGTGTCCCTCGTCTTCGTTCAGAGGCGTGATCCCGATATCGTTTTCGTCGGGGTCGAGCACGATCGCGTGGATCATCAGATGCGAACGCACCGGCGTCGTTTCGGAGAATACGAGATGTGAAACGCTGCACTGCACGCCGCCGTCCGGGGTCACCGTGACCGGCTCGGATTCGTATGCGGTCAGGTCGGCGGGGAAGACGTGATACACGTCCGCGCCTGTCTTTTCTCCGCGCACCGCGGTGAACCTTGCGCCGTTCTTTGCGCCGTCCGTCCACGCGCCGTTATAATGCAGCAGGAACTGCACCGTATCCGTTTCGTGGCTGCGCACGTCGTCGATCACGAGCAGCACGCGGTTTTCTATCAGAATGAAATTGCGGTACGCGCGGCAGCAAAGGTGCGCGAGCGGCCCCGTCGCGTCCGCGCCGACGTAGACGAAATCTTTTCCCTCGTAGGTATCGAACAGCTTCCCGTGGAACTTGTTGCCGCGGTACTGATCCTCGAAGACCTGCCCCTTTCCGCCGATCAGCAGCACGTTGTGCCCGAGATCGGTGCAGAAATAATTGCGGTACGCCGGGTCCTGATAGCTGCAGGTGCCCATGTCGGGGAAGAGCTCCTCCCCGCGGTTCCAGAGCACGAAATGCCCCGCGTCGGCGTGCGCGTGGTTCCAAGTATAGCCGCAGCGCACGGCGAAGAGAACCGCGTCGTCCTCCCACGACGAGCGGCAGAACGCGTAGCCCGTGTCGGGATAGAACGCGTTCAGCGGCAAACCGTCCCAGCCGCGCTCTCCCTCGAAGACCTCCGGGTGCATCAGATCGAAAAAGCCCCTGCCCTTATGGCGGCGGGCGAGATATTCGTATTGCGGGGGCGTGCCGCGGCCGAGCAGGATATTGTTGTAAACGAAGCCCGAGATATCCGTATCCGTCGAGCCGTCGCCGAAGTTGACGAACATAACGCCGAGGTCGTGTTTTGTCGGATAGGCAAAGGACAGGATCGCCTCGGTCATGTCGCCCTTAAACGCGTCACGCAGCCGGTCGCGCCGCCCGAGATACCGCTCTGCGTGCCACAGGTAGGAGAACAGCTCGCCCGTGCCGTAGGAGAAATACCCCGCGCTCTCGTAGAACAGCCCCTTGCCGTCGTAGGTCGGGGGCTTGTTGTAGAGCGTGCAGCCCTCGTAGGTCAGGAACGCGTACAGCGCGTCCTCCGCCGCGCCGAGCAGACGCTCCGCCTCGCCCGCGGGCAGAAGATCCGCCACGGGCAGAAGTGCGCTCGCGCCCTGGGCGACGCAGACCGACCACCAGTTGTGGCCCATCGAGTCCATCGCGTGGATGCGGTAGGGGTGCAGCGCCCAGTCCATCAGCAGGGGCATCACGCCGTTTTTGATGATCGCGCCGCCGATGATCTTCCGCTCCTCGGGCGTCAGGATATCGTAGATAATATCGTAAGCGTACGCCATGCCGACCGAGATCGCGCCGGTGTTGAGCTCGCTGCGGCGGGGGACCTCCTGGTAAGGGTTGTCGGGACCGGCCCAGTGATCGAAGGAAGAAACGTGCAGCAAAAGATCGCGGATGCGCTCCGCGTACTTTCGCTCGCCGTCGATCAGGTACGCCGCCGCGGGCGCGCCGTTGAATCTGCCGAGCTGCCCGCCCACGTCGCCGAACCTACCGTGCTGATCGAACACACTGTTCGCGTGCGCCTCGGTCACGAAGTCCTCGGCGATGATCTTGTCTTTGTCGCGCGTGATCTTTTCGTATGCCGCGCGGTACGTTTCGTCGCTGCGGATCTTCACGCGCAGCGCGTCGATCTCTTCTTTTGTAAATGAAAAATACGGATGCCGGATCTGCATATGTGTCACCTTCGCGCCGTTTTTTCTTTGATTATATTGCATTCGGGAGGAAAAAACAATATATTAACAGAAAAAGGATCCGGAAATCGGGATTTGCAGACATTAGGCATTGGGTATTAGGCATTGGGTATTAGGCAATAGATCTGTCAATTTTACACTGTGCGCATTGGTTTGTATTCTAATGCCTATTGCCTGCTGCCTATTGCCTTTAATCCCGATAAATCAGGATTTATCTGTTGACTTTTTCCGGCGCCTGTTGTATGGTTTGTATAACAAATCATATTACAGGTGTCTTATATATGAGTAAACCGAAGGGCAAATACGCCCGGATCGCGGCGGGCGCGGCGGCGATCCTTATCGCGGCGATCGCCGTGGTCTGCGTCGTTCTGACTATAAAGAAAAAACCGGCGGGACCCGTAAACGAACCGACGACAAAGATCGAAGCGGTCGCGGGAACGCAGGTCGGGATTGAAAACGGCCGGGACGGCAGAGCCCTCTTCGCGCTGACGCCGCAGGCGTTCATCGACGAATTCAACAGGTATTATTCCGCGGCGAACGGCGACGCGTGTCTGCGTTCTCCGGCGAGGTGGCGCGTGAGCGAGTTCGACGCGGCGCCGCACGGCAGGGGCGAAACGGCCGTATACAATTTTTCGCGGGATGAACAGATCTGGTCGCTGCCGACGGTCTCGATCTACGTGCCTGCGGGAGAGGCACGGATCTCCGAGATCACACTGAATTTCGACGATCACAGCTTCACGCCGGAGCTGTTTGCGGAATATAAGGAGCTGTGCCGCTGTGCGCTGCGGGTGTTTTTCCACGATAAAGACGACAGACAGACGGACGCGCTGATCGGCGAAATGATCGCCTTCGCCGATGAGAATATCCTCCCGGATACACAGTGGTACGGGGCGGATTCCGTGCCGCAGGTCGCGTATATCCGCAACGGTATCGCGTGCTATCCGTATTTCGCCTTCGGCGATTGGCTGCGGATCTGCATCGTGCCAATGGACGGGGAAACGGAAGCCGAGTTTGAAGCTTCCGGGACGCAAATGCGTAAATACTGATTCGGGATGTGTTTTCCTCGGATATCGGGGATCGGATATCGGATATCGTGCCGAAACCGCGGCTAAAATCATAAAATAAACTCTGTAAAATCGGGAAAGTGTTAGCACAGTAGATTTTTACAGGCACGATCCGCGAGATCCGAAAATCTGATTTAACGGCTTTGCCGTTAAATCAGATTTTTCTTGACAAAACCCATCTCCTGTGGTATGATTTGTATAACAAATCATACCACAGGAGATGTTTTATATGAGCAAACCGAAGGGCAAATACGCGTGGAGCGTGACGGTCGGGGCGAAAGGACAGATCGTGATCCCGAAAGAGGCGCGCGCGCTGTTTGATATCAAACCGGGCGATTCGCTGCTGCTTCTGGGCGACGAAAAACGGGGCATCGCGATCCCGCCGAAATCCACGTTCCAGACGCTGTTCGGGCATATTTTCGACGCGGGCATCGTCGAGCCGGAAGAGGAAACGGAGGACTGAATATGGCTGTTCTTGAAGTTCAAAAACTGCGCAAGCAGTACCCGTCCTTTTTGCTCGACGACGTGAGCTTCACGCTCGAAGAGGGGCGTATCATGGGCTTTATCGGCAGGAACGGCGCGGGCAAGACCACGACGCTCAAGTCGATCCTGCGCCTCGTGCATCCCGACGGGGGAGCGGTCCGCATCTACGGCATGGATATGCAGGAGCATGAGCGCGAGATCAAGCAGCGCCTCGGGTACGCGGGCGGCGCGGTGGATTATTACAAACGCAAAAAAATAAAGGACATCGTCTACGTGACGAGATCCTTCTATGAGAATTGGGACGACAATGCGTACCGCAAGTATATGGACGCGTTCTCGCTCGACGAAAACAAAACGCCGCAGCAGCTCTCCGAGGGGATGCGGGTCAAATTCAGCCTCGTGCTCTCGCTCTCGCACAGAGCGAAGCTGCTGATCCTCGACGAGCCGACCAGCGGACTTGATCCCGTGTCGCGCGCGGAACTGCTGGAGACCTTCCGGTTCCTGAAGGAAAAAGGCGTGAGCATCCTGTTCTCGACGCATATCACGACGGATCTCGAAAACTGCGCGGACGATATCACCTATATCGCGAAGGGGAAGCTGATCGCCTCTGAGTCGCTGGACGCGTTCCTTGCGCGCAGCGCCGCGGAGGGCGCGGGCGAAAATCTCGAGCAGATCATGGTGCATTACGAAAAGGAGACGCTGTATGAAAAGCTTGCTGATTAAGGAAATGCGGCTCGCTTCGTCGCCGCTGTCTTATATTTTTCTCGTCGCGGCGGGGATGACGCTGCTGCCGGGATATCCGATCCTCGTCGGCGCGTTCTTCATCTGCTTCGGCATTTTCCATTCGTTCCAGAACGCCCGCGAGGCGAACGACACGCTTTATACGGTGCTGCTGCCGGTGAAGAAAAGCGACTTCGTCGGCGCGAAGTACGTCTTCACCTGTATGATCCAGACGCTCGGCTTCACGCTCTGCGCGGCGCTGACCGCGGTACGCATGACCGCGCTGTCGTCGTCGGCGCCCTATGTGAACAACGCGATGATGAACCCCTCGCCGGTCTCGCTCGCGTTCACGCTTCTGATCTTCGCAGCGTTCAATGTTCTGTTCGTCGGCGGATATTTTAAGACGGCGTATAAGATCGGCATGCCGTTCCTCTTCTTCGGGATCGCGGCGCTTCTGCTGATCGCCGCCGCCGAGACGCTGCACCACCTGCCCGGGCTCGGCTTCCTGAACACGACGACGGGGGAGCGGCTCGGTCTGCAGCTTGGCGTCCTCGCCGCCGCGGCGCTCGTATACGCCGCCGTCACCGCCCTCGCGTGCCGGACGGCGAAGAAGAGGTTTGAGAGAATAGATTTGTAAATTCTGATTTATCGATAAAGTCCCGAGTCCCGAGACTCGGGACTAAATCCAGATTTGCGAGCTGCTGCGCAGCCCGACAAATCAGGATTTCAACATCTCCATCGCTCTCTCGAGATCCACGTCCCGTTCGATATGCTCCGGCGTCCATGGAATCAGAATATCCACGGGTTCGCCCTTGTGCATTCTTCCCTCGCTGCGGTCGATCAGCAGGGAGCGTTTGATCGGATACTGCAGCGTGAACTCGCCGAGCTCCTGCATACAGCATTCCGTGTAATCGTTTGCGCCTGCCGTCGGTCTGCCGATCACGGTGACCTTCGGCGAAACGCGCATCTGCGCGACGAGGCTGTCTCCGGAGGAGGCGCAGCGGCTGTCTGTCAGGATCACGATTTTTTCCGGCGTTTTTCTCCCGCGGACTTTCCCGTACGGGCTGTCGAATTCACGAACGAAGCCCTGCCCGCTCTTGTTTCTGCAGTTTTCGACCGATCTCGGGGACATGCCGTATTCTTCCATCGCCTTGCTTTTCAGCGCGCAGTTGCGCTGCGTATAATTCGTCTCGCACACGGCGCAATCATAAATCGGATACTCTTTTTTTCCCTGCGGGAAGCAATATGGGAATAGACAAACGTATTCGCCGCTGTTGCCGCCGACGTTCCCGCGCACGTCGATGATCAGCGCTCTTGCACGGCGCAGTTCTTTTTTGTGCGGCTCGATCAGCTCTTTCACGCAGTCTTTTTTATCGAAACGCGGGAGATACAGATACGCGATATCCTCTTTGAGCATCAGAAAGCTGAAGTCTTTCTGCGGGAAAGGCGCGTTTGACCGCGTGAGCGGGAGCTCTTCGCGCGTTCCGTCCGTCCTGCGGATCACCGTGCAGGAGGAGACAGAACCGAGAAGGAAGCCCCAATAAAATCCCTGCCTCTCCGGCGCCTCGCCGCAGAGGTATTTTTTGTATTTTTCCGCCGCGTCTTCGATCCCGAGCCCGTCCAGCGCGACGATGCGGTCGCCGGGGACGAATGCGGAGTCTTCCGCGGCTTTCGTTACGTAAAGCGCGTTCCCGTACCGTTCGACGGCGACAGGAATGCGTCCCGCTTCTTTGATCCGTTTTTCGGAAAAGAATTCCAGATGTCCCCGGAAACCGAAGGAAATGAGATAGTCCTGCACGAGACGAATAAACTCCTCTTCGGGCATATCGGGCGCGATCTTTGCGCGGTAAAGCGCGGGATCGTCCCCCGGGATGTCGCGGCAGGTCGCGGAATCGGTCTTCATAATGCTGACGACTTCGTCAAAAATTTCGGTGTATGTCATAGGTATAGTATCCTTTCTTATAAAAACAGATCGACCATCAGATTATAAAACATGTGCAGCGCGATCGGAACCAGCAGATTCCTGCTTTTGATAAATACCCAGCCGAATAATGCGCCCAGCGCAAAAATCAGAACGAAGCTGAAGCTCGTAAAGCATTCGATAAAGATCCCGTTCCGAATCCAGACAGGAAAATGGATCGCGAGGAACAGACCCGCGTTGATGAGAACAGGCAGCAATTTTTTCCCGCCGCGCAAGGTCGCGTTCAGCAGCCAGCCGCGAAAAACAGCTTCCTCCGTGATCCCGACGAACAATACGCTGCCGACGAGGTCGGAAACACGGAAGGTCTCGCTGAACGCGATCCTGCCGTGCGTCACAAAATTGCCCGCAAGCACAAACAGAGCGACGCCCGCGAAGATCGGAAGATACTTTAGCCTTAGGACCTTTGAGGTAAACATTTCCTTCAGTGAAAGATATACGTCCGCCTCATACCGCCGGATCAGCAGAAATGCGGGGACCGTCCAGAGCAGGAGCTTGACCGCGCTTTCCTTTAAAATTTCCGGAACGCTTTCATTGCCGATTGTTTTGATCAGATACGGCGTCAGCAGCAGCTCGACGGCGCTCCAGACCGCGAAAAACAAAATGATGTACAGAATGATAACAGAAGGTTTTAATGATTTTCTTTGCATATCCTCATCTTCGTAGATGTGTGTTGCGTTTTGTGTTGCGAGTTGCGAGTTGCGAGTTTTGTAAAACTCGGCAGCCGGAAGCCGGAAGCCAATAGCCGGAAGCCAGAGGTCGGCAGCCAACAACCGGCAACTGAAAACTAACAACTAACAACTAAGTAACCACTGATTAATTCACATCTGAAGATTCGGCACGCACCTTGCTTGCATCTTTCTCGTCATATCGCCCAAAAATCCCTTGAAAGGCGACAGCCTTCCTGCGGTCTTTTTGAACAATCTGACGAAAAATCTGACGGTGCAATCTGCGCACCGGACTTAATCAGCGCTTACCTAACAACCAACAACCGGCAACTGACAACCAGCAACTATCAACTATCAACTAAATAATACTGTGCCTGTGCGTTCCACAGCTCGTAATACTTCCCGTTCTCGTCCGCAAGCAGCTCATCGTGGCTGCCGGTCTGGATCAGCTCGCCCTCGTGGAACACGGCGATCTTGTTGCAGAAGCGGCAGGAGGAGAGCCGGTGCGAGATATAAACGACCGTTTTATCCTCCACGATCTCGTTGAACCGCGCGTAGATATCCGCCTCGGCGATCGGGTCGAGCGACGCGGTCGGCTCGTCGAGCACGACGAACGGCGCGTTCTTGTATAACGCCCGGGCAAGGGCGACCTTCTGCGCCTCGCCGCCGGAGATCTCCACGCCGTTCTCGTCGAAATCCTTGTAGATCGTCGTCTTCACGCCGTCGGGCAGACGGGCGAGAAATTCGCCCAGCCCCGCCTTTTCAAGGCATTCCTTCACCTGCGATTCGTCGTATTCCACGTTCGCGGAGACGTTTTCGCCCAGCGTGAACGAAAACAGTCGGAAATCCTGGAAGACGACCGAGAACAGCGCGAGATAATCCTCGTAATCGTATTTTTTGATATCGATCCCGTTCAAGGTGATATACCCTTCCGTCGGGTCGTAGAGGCGGCAAAGCAGCTTGATCATCGTCGTCTTTCCGCTGCCGTTCATGCCGACGACCGCCACGCGCTCGCCGACCTTCATCTTGAAGGATAAATGCCGCAGCGCGTAAATGTCGCTGCCCGGATACTTGAAGCTGACGTCGTGGAATTCGATATCGTACTGTCCGTCGTCGCGCTTCTCGGTCGGGATCGTGCCGTAGTGCATTTCCGTGGGAAGATCGAGGTATTCAAAGAACTTATCGAGATATTTCACGTTGTTGTGCAGCCCCGTCAGAATGCTTCCCGTCGTGCCGAGCGCGTTCAGCAGACCGTGTCCTGCGGAGGCGCATTTCAGAAAATCTCCGATCCCGAGGGAGCCGATCATGACCTTGAGCGCGACGAACGCATAGACGAGCGCTTCCGTAAGGATGGAGAGTACGCTCAGACGGAAGTCCATCGTCCACATCCCGGCGACCCGTTTGCGATCGAGCGCAAGCCATTTGACGAGCGTTTTTTCAAAGCTGTCGCGGATCAGGTTTTTCTGCGCGAAAATATGCAGATCCTTATACGCCTTGCTGTCGTCGAGATAATCCTGCGTGAAGAAGTCCATCACCCTGCCCACGACCGGAAGCTGCTGATTGAAACGGAACAGCATGTTCTGAAACCGGTTGCCGAGCCTGCCGCTGCGGATCGAACAGATCACGGCGACGGTCAGAAAGAGCAGGAACATCCATTTTGAGTCGACGATCCGCAGGAACGCCGACGTGGGCTGTTCGGCGCGGGAGAAAAACATCATGCCGAGCAGGATCAGCGAATACAGGATCGTCAGGAAGCAGCGAAACACCATGGAGATGCCGGTCAGATAGCTTAATCCCCCGACGGAACGGTTGTCGACGATGCTCTGCCGCAGCGTGCGGACGGCGGGGTCCTCGGTGTTCTTGAAGTCCATCCGGAAGCTTTTGTCGTTGAGTACCATTTCCTCCCATTGCTGACAGACGACCGTGCCGACGCGCATCTTCCGCCAGGAGTATTTGCTTGAGATATACAAAAGCTGTTCTCCGCAGACGGCGAAAACGGCGAAAAGGATCAGGCGCTTCACGTCCCTGCCGCCGACGATCTCGTTGAGCATCTCGCCGCTGAAAAAGATCATATAGTATTTGCTCGTCGTCTCGAAGAAACTGAACAGAAGGCAGTGCAGGATGAAGCGCGGCGCGAACTGCTCCACCATTTTGCAGGCGCGCACGGTGACGGAAAGGTCGTGCTTCACGGTTTTGCGCAGCTTCGAAAACGTCGTTTTATTCAGCTTCATCTTTATTCTCCTCCTCCTTGTAGTATTTGCTCTGCACCTCGAACAGACGCGCGTATTCTCCGCCCGCCGCCGTCAGCTCGTCGTGCGTGCCGACCTCGGCGAATTTGCCGTCCGAGAGAAAGACGATCCGGTCGCAGAACCGCGTGGACGAAAGCCGGTGGGAGATGTAAAGCGAGGTCTTGCCCGCGGTCAGCGCGCTGTATTTGAGATACATCTCGTTTTCCGCGATCGGGTCGAGCGCCGCCGTCGGCTCGTCTAAAATGATGATCGGCGCGTCCTTGTAGAGCGCCCGCGCCAGCAGCAGCTTCTGCGTCTCGCCGCCGGAGAGCTCGACCGCGTTCTCGTTCACGCTTTTGACGAGCAGCGTTTCAAAGCCGTCGGGCAGCGATTCGATTTTCGCGGCAAGCCCCGCGCGCCCGGCGCAGCTTTGCAGCAGCTCGCCGTCGGTTTCCTCGTCCGTCTTCATGGAGATGTTGGACGCGATCGAGAGCGGCAGCATCCGCGCGTCCTGAAAGACCGCGGAGATCAGGGTATAGTATTCGTCGCGGTTGAATTCGGCGATATCCGTGCCGTTGAGAAGAATTTTCCCTTCGGTCGGGCGGTAGAGCCCGCACAGGAGCTTGACGAGCGTCGTCTTGCCCGCGCCGTTGAGCCCGACCAGCGCGAGCTTTTCGCCCGCGCGCCACGTGAAGGACACGCCGTCGAGGATCATCCGCTCGCTGCCCGGGTAATGGAAGCTGACGTTTTGCAGCTCAAAGGAAAACGCCTCTCCCGGCGGCAGCGGCTTGCCGCCGGTGCGCACGGATACGCTCTGGATTTGTGTAAAGCGGCGAAAATCCTTCACGCAGAGGTTGGATTCAAACACGGTCGAGATCGAGTCGCCCAGCCCCGAAAGGAAGCCGCCGAAGCTGATCATCGCGGAGAAATACAGTACGATCTCGCCGCCGGTCAGGCTTCCGGTCACGGTCTTATAGATCAGGTAGCCGTAGGCGCCGCCCTTGACGAGGATCGACGTCGCCATCAGGCTCAGGTCCGAAATGAAATAATAGAGATAGACCTTGTTTGTCCAGAACTGCTTTTCCTTGATATAAGTCCGGCTGAGCTCTTTTAATTGCCATCCGAGGCGGTACAGACGGATATCCTTCGCGGCGGCGAAATCCCGCGCGTTTTTTGAAAGATACGCGAGTCTGCGGTCGACCTTCGCCTGCGCGTCCTTCGTGCGGTCCACTTTTTTATCCGAGAGCAGGGACAGCCCGAGCGCGATCAGGTGCGCCGCGATCAGATAGACGATGATCAGCGGGTGCAGCGTCGCGATCACCGCGCCGAGCGAAAGGAGATACAGCAGGTTCGACGCGAGCGTGATCGTTCCGAACAGCAGATCCTCCGGCGCGTGTTTCTGCAGCGAGTTCTTCGCCCGCATATATTTTTCGCGGACGGTCGGTCCCTCCAGCAGTTCGTAATCCGTATCCATGATCTTTTCGCTGAACAGCAGATAAAACCGTTTATGTATCGCGTTTTGCTTTTGCCAGACGACGGTATTCGTGCGCGCCTGCAGAAAGACAGAAAAAAGGTTCAGCCCCGTCATACCAGCGACGACCGCGAGGACAGTCCCGACGCCCGCGCCCTTCTCGATGACCGCGATGACCGCCGGTGCGAAAAAGGTCCTGGACATGTTCAGCAGCGACAGCACCGGGACCGATGCGAGCAGCAGCGGCAGCGTTCGGCTGTCCCATTTGGTAACGATCTTGCGTACATATCTGAGATCGGAAAACAGAGAAAGCTTTTCCTGTTTCATTTTTTATCTCACCTCATTGCGGATCATAACACAAAAGCAGCCGGGAAAGCTGCTTTCTGCGTGAAATGTATGTTTTTGCGCACGAACGGTAAATATTACCGTATATCGAAGCCGTCAGCCGTCCAGCGGGATCATGATCTCCGTGCCGAACACGCCCTCCTCGTGCTGGCGGTTGATATAGCCGCCGTACTGCTTTACGACGCGGTCGATGCGTTGGAGACCGAAGCCGTGCCCCTCACCCTTCGTCGTGCGGTAGGTCTTCCCGCGGCGGTCCGGCGCGCCGCGCATCGCGTTGGTGACGGAAATATAGAGCTGCCGTTTGAACGCGCCGATGTAGACGCGCAGAAAACGGTCCGAAGGGGGTTCCACCTCGGCGCACGCCTCCATCGCGTTGTCGAGCAGGTTGCCGATAATGACGCACAGCTCCACGTCGGAGAGCGGAACGCCCTCCGGGAGCGCGGCGGTCGCGTCGATTTTAATATCCCGTTTTTTCGCGAGCGCGAGCTTCGAGTTGAGGATCGCGTCCGCCATGACGTTGCCGGTCTTGACGACCGTATCTACCGTGTTCAGATCGACGGTCAGCTCGCCCAGATACCGTTCCAGCTCGTCCAGACGGTTCATCTTCAGTGCCGCCTGCATCACGGCGATATGATTCTTGTAATCGTGCCGCCAGCCGCGCATCGTGTTGTAGATATTCTGTACCTCTTCGCAGTGCTTTTCGATCAGCTCTCTTTGATAGGCTTCAATGCGTTCGTCGATCTTTTTATGAAATATTCTGTCGAACAGCGTCATCATGCTCTCCTGTAAAAGGCGATAAACGCCCGATTGACTTCATCATAAGCTCCCCTTGCCACGGGAACGGTTTCGCCGTTGTCCAGCCCGAGCTCTTTCTTCGAGATACGGCTGATATGCGAAAGGTTGACGAGAAACGACCGGTGCGGCGAGACGAAGCCCTCGCCCGCATCCTCTTTAAAAGACGCGAGCGTGCGCGAGAGCGCGACCGTGCCCCCGGTAAGATGCACGATCAGCGTGTGTCCCACCGCCTCCGTGTAAACGACGTCGCCGACCGCGAGCCGCCGAAGCCCGTCCGCGGTCTGCAGAAGAAGCTGCCGCTCTTTTTTCCCGACGCGCTCCGCGGCGCGGTTCAGCACCTCGGCAAGCTTCTCATAGCCGACCGGCTTCATCAGATAATGCAGCGCGTCCACGTCGTAGCCGAGGGAGACATATTCGTCAAACCCCGTGATAAACACGATCTGAACGGTTTTGTTGCGGCTGCGCACGGCGCGCGCGAGCTGAACGCCGTCGATCTGCTTCATCTGGATATCGAGCAGCAGAATGTCTGACGCGACGTCCTCGCCGTTCTCAAACAAAAACTGCTCTGCGCTGGAATAATCCTTAACCGTCACAGTATGTCCCGCCGTTTCCGCCCAGCGGGAGATCAGGGACGCGAGATACTCGCGCTCCGCCTTTTCGTCGTCGCAGACGGAAATTTCAAGCCTCATATCATCGTCTCCCTTCGGTCTGTTTTTTGTTTCGCTATTTTATATGTTATTCCTGTCCGTCCGAATAGACTTCGAACGCAAAGACGCTGCACTCTTCCGCGCCCCATGTCTCGGTCGGGATCAGGCGCACCGCGCGGTATTCCTTCCCGACGGGGAAGACGCGCAGGCGCCGGTAATTGTTCTTCTCGTCCGCGATCACGTCGACTCCGCCGTCTTCCCGCACGCCTTCGATGCGGAAGGCGCGCGTCATTGTTGCCGGCACGCAGGCGTCCGGCAGGTTCAGCGGGCGGTTGTGGAGCATATTCCGGTTCAGGGCCCGGAGCCCTTCGGGCAGCGTCCCGCGGTCGAGGTCGCTGTCGAACACGACCCGCACGCGCGAAACGAAACGGGCTTTGTCAAAAATGTATTCCGCGCTCCCGCCCTTTTTCAGGACGGCGCGGTTTTTTTGTTCTCCGACGGCGCGGTCGATGCCGTTGCGCAGATTTTCCGCGTCCGGCGAAGGGCAGACGAGCGTTGCCTCGGTGGTGAGCGCGGGAAGAGAGCGCCGGTAACCGGGCAGATAACAGTCGTCCTCCGAGAGCGCGTCCTGCAGCGCGCGCAGACGGTTTTGATATACGCCGCGCGGCGTCTCGCCGTAGTTTACCGCGATCGCCGCCGCCGTGCCGACCGCCTGCCCGAGAGTAGCGCAGGTCGCCATGACCCGCGTGGAGCTCATCGCCGTATGCGTCACGGAGATATTGCGCCCCGCGAACATCAGATTTTCGATATTGACCGAATACAGGCACCGGTAGGGGATGCCGTAGGGCGACGGCGCGGGGTGAAAGACCGTCGGAGCGCCTTTCGAGCGGAAGCCCGCAGGATCGTGGTCGTCCATCGGCCAGCCGCCGTAGGCGATCACGTCGTCGGATTTTCCGCCCGAGCGCACGTCGTTCTGCGTCATAATGTAATCGCCGACGTACCGGCGGCTCTCGCGCTTGCCGGGCAGGATGCCAACCCAGTCGAGCCGCCAGAATCTGTTCTTTTCGCGGTTCTCCGGGTCGTTCTTGACGAAATCCCACATCCCGTAGGCGATCCGCAGGAGCTCGTCGCGTAAGACCTCGGTATCGGCGATCGCGTCGTCCTCGCCGCCGAGCTCGAGATACCAGAAGTTCTCGGAGATGCTGCGCATGTCGGGCACGCGGTAGGGAAGGTCCTTTTTCGTGTAGTGATGCGCCCATTCCGGCGGGATAAATACGCTCTCGCGCGTGTCCTCCCGCGCCTGGAGCATACAGCTCATGCCCATCGTTTTGCGGTCGGCGGCTGCGGGGGCGATATCCTCGCCGAATTCGCTGCGCGCCTCGCGCCCGAAGCGGTATTCCGCGCCTGTCAGCGGCGCTAAAACGCTGTCGCCGGAGCAGTCCGCGAAGATTTTTGCCCTGACGGTATGAAAGGTCTGCGTCGTCGTCTGCCAGCCCTTGACCCACTCGATGCGGTCGCCGTTCATGCCGCAGTCGAGACAGGAGCAGTTCAGAAGAAGCTCCACGCCCGGCTGATACGCCGCCGCGGCCCAAAGGACGCCGTCCCAGACGGAATAGTTGCAGTCGGGGTTGCGGTAAAGGTTCTCGAGCATCAGTTCCTCGAGGATGCCCGTTTCGCGGTTGCCCCTGCCCTGTGCGCCGCAGACCCACATGCGGATCTCGCTGGAGGCGTTGCCGCCGAGCATGGGGCGGTCCTGCATCAGCACGACGCGCGCGCCCCGCCGCGCCGCCGCGACGGCGGCGCAGAGCCCCGCAAGCCCCCCGCCGATTATGCAGAGGTCGGAAGTATGGTTGATCGTTTTGAAGACGTTATTATTCATAGTAATAAAACTCTATGTATTTAACTATATTGCTGCGAGTCGCGGATATCGGGGATCGGGGATCGGATATCGTGCCGAAACTGCAGATCAGATAATAGAATTAACTTTTGAGAAAACGGGAAGGATTTTCAGCAGATTACACGTACACGATCCGCGATATCCGATCCCCGATATCCGAAAAATCGATATGTTTGTATAATGTAGGCGCTTTATACAATCTTCCAGATCATCTGCTTAATCACCGCCGCCCCCGGCTCCCGGTCCTTCGCGTAAAACACGGTCAGAAGGGAGCCGTCATGCAGCTCGACCGATGCGGGGTAGCCGAGGTCGCCGGAGACGGGCGTTTCCCATAATATGAGGTCTTTTTCCCAGGTCTTGCCGAGGTCTTCGCTGACCATCGCGCGGATCCCGTAGAGAGGGCCGGTGCGGTAGCCGTAGACGCTGACAAGCAAGCCCGAGGAGTGCAGACAAAGGTGCGCGGGCGCGCCGCCGTGCTGTTCAAGCAGCTGTTCGGGCGCGCTCCACGTTTTGCCGCCGTCGTCCGAGACGGTCTGGAAGGTCGTGAAATATCCGTACCGTTCGCCGCGGAAATGGCACAAAAGTCTTCCGTCCGGAAGCTCGATCGTGTGCGGCTCGCAAGCGCAGATCTTGTTTTCGCCGCGGTATACGGGCGGCACCGCGCCGACGTACTCCATAGAGCCGTCGCGATTCACGCGCCACGCCTCGATCAGGTCCTTTTCTGCGAAGCTGTCGTCCGCGGAAAACGCCCTGCCGACCCAGAGGATCGAGCCGTCCCGCAGCGCGGTCGGCCCGTGGGGCGAGGTGACGGGGCTGATACGGATCTCGCCGAAGGTCCTGCCGCCGTCATAGCTTAACCGGTAGGTCGCGCCGAGGTATTGTTTCTCTTCCTCGTCCGTCACGGTGTCAAGATAGGCGTTGTAATAAGCGTTGCGGCGCCGCAGGGCAGGCTCCTGCCCGTCCTCGACGGGGTTCCAGTTGCGCTGCGCTTCGTGGGTATTGTTGAACGAGGTGAAGATCACGCCGTTTTCGCCGAAGGGCACGACACCTGCGTCCCGGTCGTCCAGCGGCGTATCGATCACGGGCCACGCGCCGGTATAGGTCTTGCCCTCGTCGAAGCTGAGCGCCATGACCGCCTTGCCGAAGGGGCAGACGTGTCCGCAGCGATAGCCGGAGCATACGACGGCGAGCTCCCCGCCGGGAAGCCGCGCGACGCTCGGCCAGCCGAAATAGTCGTGATGACTTGCAGGATTTTCAATGATCGTTCTCGCTTCTTCGATGATATTGATCTTCATGAAAAACGTCCTTTCTGATTCCGGAACGCGGCGCGGAAAAAATCGGTTTGACCGCGCGGAAAGAATATGCTATGATTGAGATATAACGAATACAAAAAAGCAAAGGAGGTGGGATCATGAATGTTTACGCAGATCTGTTTCTGACCTTCGCGAAGATCGGCGCGTTCACCTTCGGCGGGGGATACGCCATGATCCCGCTGATCCGCAGGGAGACCGCGGAAAAAGGAAAATGGATCTCCGACGAAGAGCTCACGGAGATCGTCGCCGTCGCGGAATCCACGCCCGGCCCCATCGCAGTCAACGCCGCGACCTACGTCGGCAGCCGCGCGGCGGGCTTTTTCGGCGCGCTGCTCGCGACGCTCGGCGTGACGCTGCCTTCGTTCTGCGTGATCCTCGCGCTGTCGTTTCTGCATTCTGAATTCCACGAGCTCACGCCGGTGCGCTACGCCTTTTTCGGGATTCGCGCGGGGGTGCTCGCGCTGATTTTGCGCGCGCTGTTTCTGATGTGGAAGCAGACGCCGAAGAAGGTATTCTCTTACGCCGTGTTCGCCGCGGCGTTCGCCGTCTGCGCGTTTTTGCCGATCCACCCGGTGATCGTGATCGCCGTCTGCGCCGCCGCAGGGATCGTCTTTTCCCTCGTTTCGGAGAGGAGGCGCGCGGAGAAATGATTTATCTCAAACTGTTTCTGATCTTTCTCAAGATCGGCGCGTTCACCTTCGGCGGGGGCTACGCGATGCTGCCCCTCGTCGCCGACGAGGCCGCCGCGCAGGGGTGGCTCGACAGCGAGACGATGCTTGATTTCGTCGCGGTCAGCGAGAGCACGCCCGGTCCCTTCGCGGTGAATATCGCGACCTTCGTCGGCAGCCGCACGGCGGGCGTTTTCGGCGCGGTCTGCGCCACGGCAGGCGTGGTCCTGCCCTCGTTTATCATTATTCTGATCGTATCGAAATTCCTTGCGAAATTCCGGGAGAACCGGTTCGTTTCCGGCGCGATGACGGGCATCAAGCCCGCCGCGACGGGGCTTATTGCCGCGGCGCTGTTCGCCGCCGCGGCGACGGTGTTCTTCCCCGCGGGGCTGTCCGGGGCGCGGTTTGCGGAGCCGTCGTTTTATCTCTCGGCGGGCATCTTCGCCCTTGCCGCGGTCCTCGCGTTTAAGAAGCTGCACCCGATCGCGGTGGTCGGCGTCTGCGCGGCGCTCGGCGTCGCTGCGGGGTATGCGTTCGGATTATGAGTCGATGACGCGGTCGGTGAAAAATCCCTTTTTATGGGTCACGTTTTCGCCGTTATACATGACGATAAAGCCCGCGCCGCTGCCGGTCTTGCCGCCGGAGAGCAGGCGCGCCTTGAACGCGCGGCGCATGGAGGTATCCTCGGGCCACTCCGTCACGGGCAGCTCGGCGTATTGATTGAAGACGCGCCACGCGTCGCCGAAATTGTCGCTGTCGCCGGATTCGTAGATCTCGAAATCGTCCATAAACCGCAGGATATTCGATTTCTCCGGCAGAAACTCCCGGTGCCCGGGGTAGAGCAGCCACGAGTGGGTGCGCAGCAGCACGATATCGCCGCCCGCCCAATCCTTGAAGTGTTCGTACGCCATACGGTAGGATCCGTTGCGCATGTCGTCGGTCAGCGGCTGCCCGCTGCTCGGGATATGGAAACCCAGGAAGCGCGCGCCTTTTTTTACCGTCAGACCGCACTCCAGCTGCAGATCTTTGCCGTCGTAAACGCCGTTGGGCTCATACTGAAAACGCCCGAGCGTAAATCTACCGAGGCGCAGAAAGCCCTCGTTCCAGCCGGCGACGAAGGTGCCGGGCACGTTCTTGCACGCCATGCACTCGAGGAGCTTATATTTGAGATCGGTCATGCTGTTCCAGAACAGCTCTTCGGAAAGCCCCTGCTCGCGATAGCGCTCACGGGTGCGCTTTGCAAGATGCATCACGAAAACAAGGTCCATCGTGTATTTGTTCTCTTTGTATTTCTTCGCGAGACGGTTGACGCGCGGGATCAGAAGGTGCAGGCTGATCTCGTCCGTTTTGCAGAACAGCCGCACGAGCCGCTCGAGCGAGGCGGCAAAGGACGCGTTGTTCTCAAGATTTTTCTCAACGCCGAGAAAACAGGTCCTCGCTTCGGCGGGGAAGTCCAGCCGTTCGCAGACCTCCGTTACGAATTCCGTATAGCTCATTGTTTTTCTCCTCTCGTATTTCGCTTCGGAGCGCAGGTGACCGCGCTCTTTTTTTTCGGTTATTTAATATTTGTGCAGCGGGACAGAATATAATCCTTCACAAACTCAAAGTCCTCTTTTTCCGCATAGACCTGATTGTGACTCAACAGACCGTTGACCTTGATCAGCTCGCGGCGCGGATATGCCTTGACCTTTCGTGTTTTCGCGAATTCGGAATACATTTCCGTCCGTGCGGAGATCAACCCGACGCCGACGGTGGAGAGGTTGCCCGCTGCGATTCCTCCGAGCACCGTGAGGGCGGAGATCAGATTCGCCTTTTTCGCCTGTTTCGGCATCTGTTTATGATTTATGCCGTTTTCGTCCATTTCGAAAATGACGCAGTACTTGCCGCCCATGATCGCCGCGTAAATACAGTAGCTGATGCCGACGATGACGGTCATGCCGATGATGAAATACCCGAACACCTTCAGATTCGTCAGGAACATATCGGGGAAAAAGTCGCTGTTCTGAATGGCGTCCAAGATCATGATAAACACGAAAATGCCGAGAAAAACAGAGAAAAAGATTTTCCAGATCAGCAGAAAATACGTCGGATTTTTAAACAGCCCCACCTCGTATACCCAACGGTATTTTCCGTCCTGACAGAGCGTGATATTTTTGCCTATGCTCGTTTCCCGGGCTGTAGGCGGCGCTGCGGGAGCGTTCGGGTAGCCGAACCGGTTTTCATCAAAGCGCAGCGGCGTTTGCGTTTTGAAAGCGTTCTGATCGGTTTTTTCTGTCGGCGCGACCGGCGCGGCGGGGAGACGCGCGCCGCAATTCTCGCAGAACTGCGCGCCGTCGCCGACCTGTTTGCCGCATTGATTGCAGTACATGGTTTTTCCCTCGCTTTCATTATCGGTGAACTCTGAAAATATTCGTGCATCCATCTCGCCTGATCTTTTTTGCGAAATGCTCGTCGGTACACAAAGTATTGACTCCGCCTCAAAGATGTTTTGCGCAGATCGGGCTCTCATAAAGCCTGCCCGTTGTAAACCAGTTATAGGAGCGGCACCCGCCCGCGCAGACAAGGGCGTCTGCGCACCTTGCGCATTTCCCCGTCAGAAGACGCGCGTCGAATTTCCTGTTGTAAGCGAAGGCGTCCGGATCCGTCCAGATGTCGGGAAGAGACCGTTCGCGCAGGTTTCCCTCTATGAACCGTTCGTCATACATCGACTCGCAGCCGCGCACGTTGCCGACGCTGTCGATCCCGATCGTGGTAAGACCCGCGGAGCAGCCCACAAAAAACGCGCCGGGTCTGCCGCGCACGCCGCCCTCCTCGGGGGTGTAATAGCCGATATTGTCCGCGACGCCCACCGAAAACGGCGCGGCGGGGGCGATATCGTTTACGAATGAGATCACTCTGCCCGCGTCGAAACGGACGTCGACGCCGTTTTTCTCCGCGAAGCCCATCGGCGAGCAAGCCTGGAGCTGCCACGCAAAGATCGGATAACGCTTCAGCGTTTCGTAAAACTCGGGCAGATGCGGCGCGTTGTCCGCCCGCAGAGCGCTGATGACCGAGACTGGGATCCCGGCGTCAAGCAGCGCGCCGATTGTTTCAAATGCCCGGCGGAAGCTGCCTTTTTGCCGGAACGCGTCGTGTACCCGCGCTGGGCCGTCTACGGAAACGGCGACGGATTCGATCCCGGCTTTTTTCAGGTCCGCGACGATCAGGGGCGTCATACGGTAACCGTTGGTGATGACGCAGGTCCTGATCCCACGGGAAGTCAGCGCCGATGCGATCTGCGCCCAGTCCGCCCGCAGAAAGATCTCTCCGCCGATCAGGGAGACCCGGCGGCAGCCGAGCGATGCGAGAAGCCCGGCGACGTCGAGACATTCTTCTGTCGTCAGCTCATTTTCCCGCGCCGTTCCTCCGCCGGAGCCGCAGTAAGCGCATTTGAAACAGCAGGCCAGCGTGAGTTCCCAGACGCAGGAGCGCAGATGAAACGGAAAGTCTTCGTATTTTGCCGTATCAGCCATTACCGTTTTTCTCCGGGAGTTTCGCGCCGCAGTTTGTGCAGAAACGGTCCTCTTTGCCGACAGGCATGCCGCATTCGGGGCAGTAGACCGACGAGCCGAACGTTTCCGGCATGATGAACGCGCCTAAGGGAGGGTTCGCGCCGCTGTTCGAAGCGAAGTATTCCGGCCCTGCGTAGACGCACATCGTCAGCGGCTCCGTCGGCGGTTTCTGATTATAATTATCCGGCCCTGCGTAAACGCCCGTGGTCACAGCACTCGGATTCTGTCCGGATCGGCTCTTATTCCACGGATATGATTTTTTTTCTTCTTCTGCCATAACGTTTCCCCCGTTCGTTTCGGAATCGCGTATTTTTTTATTGCTTTTTTAAATGCAGCAGCCCCGCCGGGATATGACAGTATCCGCCGGGGTTTTTGTCGAGATATTTCTGATGGTATTCCTCCGCGGGACAGAAATTCTCAAGGGGCTTCACTTCCACCGCGAGAGGCGCGCCGACCTTCTTCTCTTCTTTCGCGACCGCCGCGGCGATCTCCGGAAGAAGAGTAGCTTCGGTATAATAAATTCCGGTGCGGTACTGTCTGCCGGCGTCTCCGCCCTGGCGGTCGACCGAAAGCGGGTCGATCGTCAGAAAATAATAGTCGAGCAGCCGTGACAGGGAAATGATCGACTCGTCAAAATCGATCTTCACGGTCTCCGCGTGGTCGGTGCCGCAGCGACAGACCTGTTCGTATGTCGGATTTGCCGTTTTTCCGTTCGCGTAGCCGACCGTGGTCGAACGCACGCCGTCGAACTGGTCGAAGAATTTTTGCGTGCCCCAGAAGCACCCGCCCGCAAGATAGATCGTTTTCATCCTGACCCTCCGCATCCGTTCACATCTCACATTTCACATCTCACATTTCACATTTC
>JAFRPB010000143.1 GCA_017429345.1 Clostridia bacterium
GGTCTGCATGCGGCGGATCATATCCTTGCGCGAGCGGCAGCCGCGCACCTCCGGCGCCCAGAGAAGGCCCGAAAATCCGGCGTTGACCATACCGCGCACGAAATCGCGGTGATCGTACAGATCACTGTAAAGCACGAAAGGATAGCTCGCCGCCAGCGCGCCCATACTGCGCACCTCCGAGAGCGTCGGTCTGCCATCGAGCGTCTCAAGGATCGTCTGCGCGTAAAGCACGCCGAACAGGTTGTGATACACTTCGCCGTCCATCCCCGACGGAAATTCGGCGTGGTTCGGAAAGCTCCAGCCGTCGGTATTGTCGCTGCCGTCGCACTCGTCGATTTTAAAGCCGTCGATGCCGAGCGATACGGCGATATCGCGAAAATGCTCCGAATAGATCTTTCTTGCTTCCGGGAGTGAAAAGTCGGGGACGACGCCGTCCCATACGCGGTAATCGCCCGAATACGGCAAAAGCGCGTCATGGATCGGCGAGTCGGGATGCACAAAGCCGTGCTGCCATAAATTCAGATGATATCCGTCGCCGATGACCCCTTTTACAAATTCCTCATGATCGGGAAAACGCTGCGGATTCCACATATAGGAACAGGAATACGCCCGCGTCTGCCACCCGGGCTCGAGGCCGAAGGTATCGCAGGGCATTTTTTTCTCTTTGAAATAGTCGATAATTTCCCGGATCTGATACCGGTCGTATCTGCCGCAGCAGCGGTAAAGGATACCGAGCCCCCAGTCCGGCACGGCGCAGCCGCCGCCGGAGAGCATGTTGTACTGCGCGACGATATCGCCGATGCTTTCGCCCTCTATTACGTAAAGATCCACGCCCTTCGCGACGGGGATATAGATCGACATATAAGTCGTTTCGAGCGGCTGTTTCGCCGAATAAAGCTCGTCGGTGGAAAGCGTCGTTTCATACGCCGCGCTCTCGGCTTTGGAGCTTTTCTTTTTTCTGCCGCTGTAAAACTCCGCGTATCGCGCAGTATCGACAAATATACCGTAGCCCTTGTTCGTCACGAAAAACGGTACGGGCGCGTGCGAGTCGCCCGTCGGCGTCTGCGGATCGGCGTTGTTGCGGATCGTCAGTTTCGTGCCCGTATGGCGAAAATGCTTGAGCTGCAGACCGAAGCCGAAGATCTCGGTGCCGGGCTCGGTCTCGTATTCAATGATAAAGCCCTTGCCGATATCCCGGCAGGAAAAACGCTCCGCAGTGAAAGATACCGGCGTTTCCTCATAATGAAAGCCCCTGCAGAAATACGACGGGACGAATTTTTCGGGCGTCCCGAAAGAAAACTTTTTCATATGCTGACCCTCCGAATAAAAATAATCTATTATCTGAAATATCTCGCGTAATAAAAACCGCTGTTTGCCATGGAGAACTCATCGTCCGAACCGAAAATCAGATGATCGGTCAGGCGCGCGCCGAGCGCGTTGACAATATCGGCTATCTTTTGCGTCAACTCAACGTCCGCCGCCGAAGGAGCGGAAGACGCCATCGGATGATTATGCGCAACTACAACAAACGCCGCCTTTGTCTCGGCAACGATCAGCCCAAGCCGGCGCACGTTGACGATGACGTTGTATTCTTCGCCTTCGTTCAGCAGCTCGCATCGAATCGGTCTGCGATCGCCGTCCATACACAATACATAGAAGCATTCCGTACGTTTGCCGATAAAAAAATCAGAGAGATAGTCCGCCAGTTCCTTCGCGCTGCTCAGCGCGGTCTTTTTGTCTTTTTTCCTGTCCGCAAGATATCGGCCCGCGATCGATGGGAACAGCGTCAGAAGCGCGGCGGAATTCTTCCCGATCCCCTCGACTTCGGCAAGCTCGTTTTCCTTCGCGTCCAGCACCGCGGAAAGCGAACCGAATTTATTCAGAAGTCTTCGCGCAATGGGTCTTGTATCTTTTCGCGGAATGCAGTAAAATAGAAGAAACTCAAGGATCTCATAATCCTTCATTCTTTCGACGCCGTTCGTCAGAAGCTCGTCCCGCAGGCGATCCCTGTGGCCAGAGTGATCGAATTCCGATGAAGCGCTTTTTTCCGGTTTGTTATTATTCTGCAATAAAATCAACTCCGAATAAGGAGAATTTCCATGAAGTCCTTTTTGATCTCTCAAAACGACGGCGGCCAGCGCGTCGATAAATTCATCACAAAGGCCGTGCCGCTGCTGCCGAAAAGCCTGATGTATAAATATCTGCGCACAAAGCGCATCAAGCTCAACGGCAAAAAAACGGATATCGCTGCGCGCCTGCAGGCCGGCGACGTTCTCGAGCTTTATATCAACGACGAGTTTTTCGCGCAGGACGAAAAGAAAAAACACGATTTTCTTTCCGCGCCGCGCGCGCTCGATATCGTTTATGAAGACGAAAACATTCTGATCCTCAACAAGAAAGCGGGCGTGCTGTGCCATCCCGACGATAACGAATACGTTGATACGCTGATCGCCCGCGTCAAGCGCTATCTTTACGAGAAAGGCGAATACGAGCCCGACGCGGAAAACTCCTTCACCCCGTCGCTCGCGAACCGGATCGACCGCAATACCGGCGGCCTCGTGCTCGCGGCGAAAAACGCCGAGGCGCTGCGCGTTCTCAATCAGAAGATCAAAGATCGGGAGATCACGAAGAAATACAAGTGCATCGCGATCGGAGAGATGCCGAAGAAGCACGATATCCTGACCGGATATCTTCGCAAGGACAGCGATAAAAACAAGGTCTTTATCTCAAATAAACCGCAGCCGGACGGCAAGATCATCCGAACGGAATACACCGTTCTGGGCTTTGCGGACGGCGTGTCGCTGCTCGAAGTCGACCTGCTCACCGGCAGGACGCATCAGATCAGGGCGCACCTCGCGCACATCGGGCATCCGCTGCTCGGCGACGGGAAATACGGCACCAACGCGCAGAACAAGAAGCTCGGCGGCTATAAAAAGCAGTGCCTTTATTCATACTCCCTGACGTTCGGTTTTGCGACCGACGCGGGCGCGCTCGGTTATCTCACTGGAAAGACCTTCGAAACGAACGACGTGTGGTTCGAAAAAGCGTTTTACGCCGGAGATCTGTTTTGAATATTTTGCATATCAGGAGATCATCTGTTTGAATTCCTCTTCGCTTATTACTCTGATCCCGAGAGAATTCGCCTTCACAAGCTTGCTTCCGGCATCCTCGCCCGCGAGGACGACGGAAGTTTTTTTCGATACCGAAGAACTCGTCTTTCCGCCGAAGGATTCTATGATCTTCGACGCCTCGTCGCGCGTAAACGAAGACAGCGCGCCGGTCAGAACGAAGGTCATGCCGGCGAAGCGGTCGTCTTTCTTCTCGGCGAGAGAGCGCATGTTCACGCCGCAGGCGGAAAGCTCGCCGATCAGCGTTTTCGTCTCCTCTCGGGAGAAATAATCCACCGCAGAGAGCGCCATGATATCGCCGAAGCCGTCGATCGCCGTGATCTGCTCGAGCGACGCGGCCATGATATTCTCCATCGTGCCGAACGAGACAGCCAGCAGCTGCGCCGCCTTTTTGCCGATATGACGCACGCCCAGCGCGCAGATCAGGTCGGCAAGGTCGTTCTGTTTTGATTTCTCGATCGCGGCGAGCAGGTTATCCGCGCTCTTTTCGCCCATGCCCTCGAACGAGGCGATATCCTCCCGCTTCAGGCGGTAGATATCGGCGGCGGAACGGATCAGACCGTTTTTCACGAACAGCTCGATCAGCGCCTCGCCCAGGCCCTCGATATCCATCGCGTCGCGTGAGCAGAAATGGATGATATTGCGCACAAGCTGCGCCGGGCAATCGGGGTTGATGCAGCGGATCGCCGCCTCGGACGGGTCGCGCTCGACCTTCGCCCCGCAGGAAGGACAGACTTCCGGCATACAGTACGGGACGGAACCCTCGCCGTGCGAGACGACGGAAAGCACCTCGGGGATGATATCCCCCGCCTTCCGCAGAACGACGCTGTCGCCGATGCGGATATCCTTCGTTTTGATAAAATCTTCGTTATGCAGCGTCGCGCGGCTGACCGTGGTGCCGGCGAGCGTGACCGGCTCGAATACGCCGGTCGGCGTCAGAACGCCCGTTCTGCCGACGCCGATCTCGATATCTTTGAGCACCGTGATCTTTTCCTCGGGCGGATATTTAAAAGCCGCCGCCCATTTCGGGAATTTCGACGTGCTGCCGAGAAGGGCGCGCTGGGCAAAATCATCGACCTTGATCACCGCGCCGTCGATATCGAAGCTCAAATTGCCGCGCATTTCGCCGATCTCGCGCACCCGGCGGATCGCCCCGTCGATATCCGCGCATTTTTTAAAGTCGGGCACGGTCACAAAACCGAGCTCGCGCAGGAACTCAAGCGAACGGTAATGCGAGGAAAGCGTCTCGCCCTCGATCTGCTGCACGTTGAATACGAAAATATCAAGCTTTCTCTGCGCGGTGATCGCGGCGTTTTTCTGCCTGAGGCTCCCCGAGGCGGCGTTGCGCGGGTTCTTCGCGGGCTTTTCGTCGTGCAGCTCCTGCTCTCTGACGAGCGCGTCGAACGAGGCGTGCGACATATATACCTCGCCGCGCACCTCGATAAACGGCAGCGCGCGCTGCAGCTTGAGCGGGATCGTGCGCACGGTGCGAAGGTTCTCGGTGATATCCTCGCCGGTCCTGCCGTCGCCGCGCGTCGAGCCGCGCACAAACACGCCGTCGCGGTATTCGAGCGAGACGGAAAGCCCGTCGATCTTCGGTTCGACGACATAAACCGGCGAGGGAACGACGTCCCTGACGCGCCGGTCGAACTCCAGCAGCTCCTCCTCCGAAAACGCGTCCTGCAGGCTCTCCATCACAACGGTATGCTCCACGGGAGTGAACTGACTTTCCGCGCTGCCGCCGACGCGCACCGTCGGCGAATCCGGGGTCCTCAGCGCGGGATAAAGCTCTTCGAGCTCCTTCAGCTCCCGCATTTTCATATCATACTCATAGTCGGAGATATCGCTTTCATTCTCGACGTAATATCTGTAGCTGTAAAAATTAAGCTCGTCGCGCAGTTCTTTTATGCGCGCCCCGGCTTCGATCAAAGTCATACCGCGCCTCCTGAAACGCCAGATTTACATTTTGTTTATTAATATATTTTACTCTTTTTCAATAAAAATGTAAATAGATAAACGCGGATTTTCAGGAAGAAAAACACGAGAAAAACACGAGAAAAACACGGAACCGACCGCGATTCGTCCGGATCGGTCCCGTGTTTTTTTATGTTTTTTTGCGACGTTTTATGATTCGCCGCCGCCGTTTTCGGACAAAGCATCCTCCGCGTCGGTGCGCTCCTTGAGCTTTGCGGCGTCCGCGGCGCGGCGCTGTTCGAGCTCGAGATACATCCGCTCGCGGGTATTGCGGTCGATGTTATAGAACATCATCGGGATCATCGAAAGCGCGTCGAAGCAAAGGCGCGGCGCGAAAGACGCGACGAACATCTTCCACATCGTGTCCTCACTCTGCACGGCGTCCATACCGATCTGGTAACCCGCCCATTTTTCGAGGAGCCACGCGTTGATGATGCGCAGGAAAATATCCTTGAGTTTGTTGAAATACCCGGTCATCAGGCTGATCGTCGCTTCCACGCGATAGCCGTTCTTCCACTCGCAGTAATCCAGCACCTCATAATCGATCTCGTCGCCGACGATCTTTTTTGTTGCGTAGAAGACCATTTCAAGACAGTTCCCGAGACCGAACGCGATCGCCATGGGAACCTTTTTGCGGTAAAGGCCGTGCGTCTTACCGCCGATCATACCGACGAGAAGGAACGCGCCTTCCGAGATAAAGATCGACAGACGCTGCATCATCCAGAGCCGTTTGGTGGAGTATTTTGCGCGGAACTTCGTCGCCAGCGGATAACTCGCGTAGGAGATCGGTCCGCCGGGGATGCCCGCGATCATCGGCAGCGTAACGAAATGCAGCACGTCGGAATAATAGAGCTGTTCGCTCGTGCCGATGTCGATGCCGTCCACCACGCCGGAAAGGGTGCGGATCAGCAGCGGTTTGTTGGTAAATACGGACAAAAGGCCCTTGAGCGGGTGCGGCGGTTTTTCGGTCTGCGGCACGCGCTCGCGGCTGACGATGATCCAGTAGACGTTGACCGTCGTGGTGATCACGAAGATCACGAGCTTCATCGTCACGAAAAGCCCCGTCGCGCTCAGGTCGATCTTGCCGTTGTCCGCAAGATCCCACAGAATACCGAAGATCTGTTCGGGAAGCTTTACGTCCGCAAAGAATTTCGCCACGACCAACATCGACGTCCGCTCGTTCGGGTTCGGCGTGAACACCTTGTCGATGTATCCTCCGCCGCCGACAAAAGCGTTGATCGTTTCGCTCATATACTTGATCAGAATATATGTATTCAGCCTCTTCGGCTCGTCGTAGCCCCGCTGATTCGCAAACGCGGGAAGAATGCAGGTAAACAGACCGATCAGCAGATTCGGCAGCAGCGCCAGATACTGAAACGGCTTGAACTTGCCCCAGCGGGAACGCATATTGTCGATGATCAGCGCAGATACCGGGTCGTTGACCATATCGTAGATACCGAAACCGACGAGCGCTTTCGCGTAGCTCGTGGGGGACAGTCCGAAAAGCTTATACAGGAAAAGCTCGGAGTCAAGGTCATATTTTCCGAGATTCAGTCCGCCGAGCGCGGATTTGAGGATATATCCGACGCGCTCTCTCGTCGTGCAGAACAGGCGGTTCATATACGCCTGGTTGAGCTGTACGTTTTCCTGCGTCAGCTCCTCGCGGACTTCAATGTCTTGCTTGCTCACTGCGCGGACGCCTCCTTCCCGTGGTGGTGTTCATGCTCGCGGGTCCGTTCCTCGAGCTCGCGCTCCTTTTCGCGCTGCTGCGCGCTCAGTCTGCGGTACATCTCCGCGCGGATCTCTTCATGCGAAATGCCTTTCTCCTTCATCTTGAAATATTCCTCGATCGGAATGCCGCCGACGTAGCACTGCTTGTGCGTGATCTCGATCCCCTGACGGAAAACCAGAACTTCGATCAGAAAATTGACTCCGGTCAGCAAAAGGTAGATATACGCTCCGATCATGGGCGCCGCGGACGCAAAGCCGCCGTTCCCCGTAAGAAGCATCAGAACGATGAACGCCGCGGGAAAAATGAACATCAGGAACGAGAGCGTGTAATTCCTCACCTTGCCCTTCGGCGAACAGGAGAGCATCAGCAATATCAGATGCAGAAGAAGACTCACAAGCCCCAGCGCGAAACAAACGACGCCTGCGAGAAACAGCTTTCCTCCCGCGCCGGACGACAGAATATAATCGAGCAGCGCGCCGGTATCGCTTTTATCGACAAGCTCGTAAAGCTTCAGCGCGTCAAATTTCGACGGCAGGTCGGCGCTGACGGCGGAAAGATCCGCGCGGAACAACGGCAGAAATACAGCGGCGACCGGCAGCACCGAGGTCACGATGCGCGTGATCGCAAGCTTTGAGCCGACGAACGACGCTTTGACACGGTCCACCTTTTTCTGAAAATGATAATGCTGGACCTCCGCCTTATCCGCGTCGAGCATCAGCCTCTCCTGCAGATCGTACAGGAATACGTTCGCACTGCAGTGCGGGCAACGCTGTTTCCAGTCGATCATCCGCAGATGCGCGCCGCATTTCGGACAATTCGCCATTTTTTCACGCTCCTTTCTGTTGTTGAAAGAACAATATGGATTATTTTTCTCTATTATAACCTTTGTTTTTTAAATTTGCAAGCAAAATGACCAATTTGTCGTATAATAAAACAGAAAAACTGTCAACAATACAGATAATGTATCAAAAGCCGAATCCGCGCGGCAAAAATAATACGGCCGACTCGGTTTTCACGCTCCGGCACTTGATTTCGGAGCATTTTTTTTGTATAATGATCTGTAACAAAAAAGAAAGACGGTGAGCGTATGGTCGCGATACTCAAACAGGTCCTTGCAATTCTGAACGTGATATTTTATATTTTTACGTTTGTGATCGGATTTGGCGAAGTCCACACCGGGACGGAAGAGCTCGAGCTCGTCTCGACGCAGAAATACGTGCTTGAGGACGCGCTCTCGGGCGGCAGCCAGGGCGTGACGACCGACGGGGAATATTACTACACCTCCGCCTCGATCGCGAACATGTATTTTTCGGTACTCTCGAAGCTGGATATGCAGACCGGGGAGATCCTCAAAAAGAACGTGAACGCGATCCCGCAGGAGTTCCGCGCCCTGCATTACGACCATATCGGCGACATCGGGTACGCTGACGGGAAATTATACTGCTCGCTCGAAAATCTCGACGACAACGCCGATCATCTCGTGGTCGTTTTCGATACGGATCTGAATTACACCGGGCAGTACGCCTATATGCGCGGCTATGTGATCGGCGAGGAACAGGGCGCGTCGCTGCCCGAAAACGAGCGTCCCGAGGAGGGTCAGTTCCTTTGCGACGGCATCCCGTGGTGCGCGGCGGACGAAGCGAACGGCAGGCTTTACTGCTCGCGCTACAAAGGCGCGGACCGCATCTACGTCTACGATCTTGAGACGCTGACGCATCTTTACGATTTGCCGCTCGTCGGCACCGAGCCGCTCGACCGTCTGCAGGGCGGCGACGTCTTCGGCAATTATCTTTATCTGAACGTCGACCACGCGGACGCGGAGGGCGCGAAGAACAAAATCGTCGGCAGGGTCGATCTTGAGACCGGCGAATACGAGCAGGCGTTCGTGCGCCCGATCTTCGGCTACACCGAATGGGAATCCGAGGGGCTGACCGTTTTCGAGAAGGACGGCGAGACCTATATCACGATCGGAGATTACGACCGCACCGTCGCGTGCTATCTGCACACATACAGAATCGTAAAATAACGAAGGAGAGAGAATAAAATGAAAGCGATCGTTACCGTTACGGGCAAAGACAGAAAAGGGATCATCGCGGACGTATGCCGTCTGCTCGCAGACAACGGGATCAACATCCTCGACATCAGCCAGACCGTCATGCAGGACTTTTTCACGATGATCATGCTCATCGACACCGAGGACTGCCCGCTGTCGTTCACGGAGCTGAGTGACAAGCTGACCGAAGCGGGGAAGAATCTCGGGCTTGAGATCAGAATTCAGCGCGAGGATATTTTCAACGCGATGCATCGCGTATAAGGGGAAGACTATGCTCAACAATCAAGATATTTTAAGCACCCTCGACATGATCGGAAAACAGCACCTTGATATCCGAACCGTCACGATGGGTATTTCCCTTCTTGACTGCGCGGATACAGATATCTGTCGCTGTGCCGAAAAGATCTATGATAAAATCACGCGTAAAGCGAAGAATCTCGTATCTGTCGCGGAAGCCATCGAAAAGGAATTCGGCATCCCGATCGTCAACAAGCGCATTTCCGTCACACCGATCTCGCTTGTCGCCGCCGCGTGCGAAGCGTCCGACTATACGCCGATCGCGAAGGCGCTCGACGACGCGGCGAAGGAATGCGGCGTCAACTTTATCGGCGGATTTTCCGCGCTCGTGCAGAAGGGCTTCACCGAAAGCGACAGAAAACTGATCGCCTCGATCCCCTCCGCGCTTTCGCAGACCGGGATCGTCTGCTCGAGCGTCAACGTCGCATCGACGAAGGCGGGCATCAATATGGACGCAGTGCGCCTGATGGGCATGACCGTGCGCGAGACCGCGGATCTGACAAAAGACGCGGACGGTATGGGCTGCGCAAAGCTCGTCATTTTCGCGAACGCGGTCGAGGATAACCCTTTTATGGCGGGCGCGTTCCACGGCGTAGGCGAGCCGGAATGCGTCATCAACGTGGGCGTCAGCGGTCCGGGCGTTGTCTATCACGCGCTGCAGGGATGCAAAGGCGCGCCCTTCGACGTCGTCGCGGAGACGATCAAGAAAACCGCGTTCAAGATCACGCGCATGGGGCAGCTCGTTGCGCAGGAAGCGTCGAAACGCCTTGACGTGCCCTTCGGCATCGTCGACCTCTCGCTTGCGCCGACGCCGGCGAAGGGCGACAGCGTCGCGCGGATCCTTGAAGAAATGGGCCTTGAGGTCTGCGGCACGCACGGCACGACCGCCGCGCTCGCGCTGCTGAACGACGCGGTCAAAAAAGGCGGCGTGATGGCGTCAAACCACGTCGGCGGACTTTCGGGCGCGTTTATCCCCGTCAGTGAAGACGAGGGCATGATCGCGGCGGCGAGATCCGGCGCGCTGTTCCTCGATAAGCTCGAGGCGATGACCTGCGTGTGCTCGGTCGGTCTTGATATGATCGCGGTGCCCGGCGACACGCCCGCGGAGACGATCTCTGCGATCATCGCGGACGAGGCGGCGATCGGCATGATCAACACAAAAACGACCGCGGTGCGCATTATCCCCGCGATCGGCAAAAGCGTCGGCGATCAGCTCGAATTCGGCGGCCTGCTCGGCTCCGCGCCGATCATGCCGGTGCATAAATTTTCATCGAAGGCGTTTATCGACCGCGGCGGAAGGATCCCCGCGCCGATGAATAGTTTGAAAAACTAACAGGCATTAGGCATTGGGCATTAGGCAATAGATATGTCAAATGTACGCGCGGCGCACAGGCAAGTTACCTGATGCCTATAGCCTGCTGCCTATTGCCTTATATCCCGATTAATCATACTTTAACGAACAAGAGTCCTGCCGGCCGGCAGGACTCTTGTTCGTTAAATACACTCTTTCAATATCCCGATCGCTTCGCGCAGAAACTCCCACGGGATATTGAGCGCTGGGAGGATGCGGACTTTCGTCTTCGCGGTCAGGACGAGCACGCCTTTTTCAAGGCAGGCGTTGGCGATCTCGATGCCGGGCTTCTCACACTCGACGCCGAGCATCAGGCCCATCCCCGAGACGGACTTCACGCCGGGATATTCCTTTAATTCATTTACAATATACGCGCCTTTTTCCCGTACCTCGGCGAGAAGTTCCGGGGTGATGCGGTCGAGAATGCTGATCGCGCCCGCGCAGCAGACGGGATTGCCGCCGAAGGTCGAACCGTGCGTGCCGGCTTCAAGCGCGTTTTCCGCTTTTTCGCCGAGCAGTACCGCGCCGATCGGAAGACCGCCGCCCAGGCCCTTCGCCGTGGTGAAGATATCGGGCGTAACGCCGAAGTGCATATATCCGTAAAGCTCCCCCGTTCTGCCGTTTCCGGTCTGCACCTCGTCGAAGATCAGAAGGATATCGTTCTCAGCGCAGTACGCCGCGACCTTCTGTACGAAGTCCTTTTCGAGCGGGCAGACGCCGCCCTCGCCCTGCACGGGCTCCATCATGACGCCGCAGACCTGATTCTCTTCGCAGAGCGTTCTGACAGAATCAAAATCGTTCGCGTCGGCGTAGACGAACCCCTCGGGGAACGGCCCGAAATCCTTGTGAAAGCCGTCCTGCCCCGTCGCCGCGAGCGTGGCGAGCGTTCTGCCGTGGAAGCTGTTTTTGAGCGTGACGATCACGTTTCTGCCCTCGCCGTACTTCTTCACCGAATACCGCCGCGCGGCTTTGATCGCGCCCTCGTTCGCTTCCGCTCCCGAGTTGCCGAAAAAGACCTTTTTCATTCCCGTGCGCTCGCAGAGCTTTTTCGCGAGGATCGCGCAGGGGTCGGTATAATACAGATTCGAGGTGTGCTGCAGTTTGGAAAGCTGTCTTGTTACGGCATTGATCCAAACCTCGTCGGACGCGCCGAAGCTGTTGACCGCGATGCCGCTGCCGAGGTCGATATACCGTTTTCCGCTCGCGTCGAAAAGCTCGCTGCCTTTGCCGCGCACGAGCTCAACGGGGAATCTTTTGTAAGTATTCGCAACGTACTGTCTGTCGATCTCAAAGATATCCATGATCCAACCTCAATTCTTCGTGAACATCGTGCCGAGACCTTCGTCGGTCAGCAGCTCCATCAGGATCGAATGCGGCACTCTGCCGTCGATGATAAAGACCTTCTTCACGCCCGCGCGCAGCGCCTCAAGGCAGCACTCGGTCTTCGGGATCATGCCGCCCGCGATCACGCCCTCTTCGATCAGGCGTTTCGCCGTGCGCATGCTCAGATGGGAGATCAGGGTCGAGGGATCGTCCTTATCCATCAGCACGCCGCATTCGTCGGTAACGGAGATCAGGCATTCCGCCTCGAGCTTGCCCGCGAGCTCCGCGGCGACGGTATCTGCATTGATATTGTATACGTTGCATTCATCGTCGTAGCCAAGTCCCGAAACGACGGGGATATAGCCGCATTTGAGAAGATCCGTCACGGGCTCGGTGCGGATCTGTACGATATCGCCGACGTAGCCGAGGCCGAGCTCGGGCTGCTTCATGCGCGCCTCGATCATCTTGCCGTCAAGACCGCAGAGGCCGATGGCTTTGCCGCCCTTGCTGTTGATGAGGTTCACAAGATTCTTGCCGACCTTGCCCGCGAGGATCATCTGCGCGACCTCGACGGTCTCCTTATCCGTCACGCGAAGGCCGTTTTTGAACTCTGTCTCTTTGCCCAGACGCTTGAGCGTTTTCGAGATATCGGGGCCGCCGCCGTGCACGAGCACCACGTTCATGCCCACCTGCCGCATCAGGCAGATATCCTCGATGACCGCGTTCTGCAGCTCCTCGGAAACCATGGCGTTGCCACCGTATTTGATCACGATGGTCTTACCGTTGTATTTCTGGATATGCGGCAGAGCGGTGACGAGGATCTTCGCCCTGTCGGCGTTGCTGATTGTCATTTTATTTACCTCTTCAACATCAGAATAATGGTTAATTCAAATCTTCTATTACAAAAAGAGTGTGAAGGGTGAAGAGTGCAGAGTGAAGTGAAGGAAGTCGCTTCGCGACTTGATTATAAAAAGAGAAACAAATAATATTATTTTAATCAGATGCTCAAATTCGGACTGTTTTATAATAATGGGGTACGGGGCAAAGCCCCGTCCGACACTTCACTCTTCAATCTCAACTCTTCACACTAACAAATTTAATATTATGTTCTATAGTCGCCGTTGATCTTCACGTAATCATACGTCAGATCGCAGCCCCAGGCTTCGGTGGAAAATGCGCCGTCGTTCAGGGCGACGAGGATATCGATCTCTTTTTCGAGCAGGATCTCTTTCGCCTTGTCCTCGCTGAAGTCGACCCCCGCGCCGTTTCTGCAGACCGCGATCTCCCCTTTCGCAGAGGCGAAGGATACGTCGACCTTGTTCACGTCGAGATCGGCGCCGCTGTAACCGAGCGCGCAGAGAACTCTGCCCCAGTTCGCGTCCGCGCCGAACATCGCCGCCTTGAGAAGCGAAGAGCAGATCACGCTTTTCGCTGCGGTCTTCGCGGCTTCTTCGGTCCTGCCGCCCGTGACCTTGCAGGTCAGAAGCTTTGTCGCGCCCTCGCCGTCGCCCGCGATCAGGCGGCAGAGCTTTGCCGTGACCGCGTGCAGCGCCGCGCAGAACATATCAAACTCCGGTCCTTCGGCGGTGATCTCTTCATTCTCCGCCATGCCGTTCGCGAGTACGCTCACCATATCGTTCGTCGAGGTGTCGCCGTCGATGCTGACCATATTGAAGCTCGTTTTTATGTCTTCCGAAAGCGCCTTCTGCAGCATCGCGGGCGCGATCGCCGCGTCGGTCGTAACAAATACGAGCATCGTCGCCATATTCGGATGGATCATGCCCGAGCCCTTGGCGATGCCGCCCATTCGGCACGACTTGCCGCCGAGGACGAATTCGACCGCGACGGATTTCTGAATCGTATCCGTGGTCATGATCGCCTCCGCAGCCGCCGCGGAATTGCCGTACGCGAGCTCCGAGGCAAGCGCAGGCATACCGCCCTCGATCGGCGCAAGATCCAGCGGCTGACCGATCACGCCCGTCGACGCGACGACCACGTCGCCGCTTTTAATGCCGGTATTCGCTTCGACAAGCGCGCACATGCCCTCGGCGATCTCGACGCCGTTCGCGTTGCAGGTGTTCGCGTTTCCGCTGTTGCAGATCACCGCCTGCGCGAAGCCGTCGGCAATGTGTTCTTTCGTAACGAGAAGCGGCGCGCCCTTGACAAGGTTCTGCGTATATACCGCGGCCGCCGCGGCTCTTTTATCGCTGACGATCAACGCAAGATCCCGCTTTGTGCGGTTCTTGCGGATACCGCAGTGCACGCCGGACGCCCTGAAGCCTTTCGCGGCGCAGACGCCGCCTTCGATATATCTGATATCATTCATTTTATACTCTCCTCAAATTAAAGCTCAAGACCGAGCGTTTCATCAAAACCGCACATCAGATTCAGACACTGCACCGCCGCGCCGGACGCGCCCTTGCCAAGGTTGTCGTAGACCGCGAGCAACAGGATCCTTTCCTCGTTTCCGGCTACGGAGATCATCATCGAATCTTTTCCGGAAAGCGCGTTCGCGGCGAGGAAACCGTCTTCACCCGCTTCCTCGCGGAACGATACGACGTCGGATGCGTAAAGCGATCGGTAAATCTCTTTTATATCTTCGACGCCGCCCTTTAACAGATCCTTTTTGAACAGAGGTACGCTCACCTGCATACCGCTGTAAAAGTCGCCGACCACCGGGCAGAACGCGGGCACGGATTTCATTCCCGAGACGCCGACCATTTCTTTCAGATGCTTGTGACTCTGCCCCATCGCGTACTGCCGCGGCGCGTCTAAAAGCGGGCTTCGGCTGTCATTTTCGTATTCGGCGATCATCTTGTTGCCGCCGCCGCTGTAACCCGTGAGTGAAAAGCAGGAAAGCGCGGTCTCGGGCGAGATGAGTCCGTTTTTCACAAGCGGACGCACAAGCGCGATAAAGCCGGAGGCGTGGCAGCCGGGCACGGCGAGACGGTCTGCGGCGCGCACGTCCGCGCGCATGCCCTCGGAAAGCTCCGGAAAGCCGTACGCCCAGCCGGGACTTGTGCGGTGCGCGGTCGAGGTATCGAGAAGTCGCACGGGGTGTGTTTCGCGAACCTCTTCCGCGAGATCCGCCGCCTCGATCGCCGCAGCGTCCGGAAGACAGGTGATCACAAAATCCGCCGCGGCATAGATCTCTTTTTTCGCGGCGGGATCTTTACGTTTCTCGTCCGGCAGCGTCAGAAGCTCGAATTCCGGCCGCGCGTTCAGGCGCTCGCGGATCCGCAGCCCGGTCGTGCCGGCGCTGCCGTCAATAAACAGTTTCATATTCTCTCTCCCTAAAAAGAATATTTATACAATATATAATCAATAATTATACATATACTATTGCGTTTGTCAAGAGCCGAAAACAACATAATTTAACATATACAAGATTCATTCCGCGTCTCCGAAGAAACGCGGAATGAATAATTATTCTGAAATCGTCTCAGGCTCGGGATAATCGACGCCCTTCGTATCGACCGTAACGGTCTTGATGCGCTGATCCTCAAGAGGTTTATCGTTTCTGTCCGTCTCGACGGATACGATCGCGTCGACGAC
>JAFRPB010000144.1 GCA_017429345.1 Clostridia bacterium
TCAAGAGTTTTTTTGAGAGATGTGAGATGTGAAATGTGAGGTAGGAGATGAGAAGCTGGATTTTTCCCGACGCAGCAGATTGTTTTGTGTGGGCGGGAAAAATAATACTTTATATATCTTATTATACTATTCTAATCAGGCGGAATATTTTCCCTCGGATTTCGGATTTAATAACCGATGTCCGATTGCCGATCCCTATTACAAATAATATACTATTAAACTTTCATTATTCCGCACAGCGCATATTTGACCCGTCGGAGCTCGGAAATCGGAGTTCGGGAATCCTAGCTCGTTAAACCGCTGCTTCTCATCTCTCTTATCTCTAAAAAATCTCATCTCTTAAAACTCTCAGCTCTGCTTAAACACCCCGATCACCGAGCATACGAGCGGGGCGGCGTAAACCAGCAGCAGCGCGCCGATCCAGCCGACGAACAGAACGAACATCGCGAAGAACTCAAGGAAGCGGATGCGTCTGAGCTCAATTTTACGGATCTCGACGAACGCCAGCGCGGCGAGAGCGGCAAGTCCCGCAACGGAAGCGAGAACGCCGTATTTCGTTCCCTTCGGCGAGAACCTCATTTTCACTTCCGAAGCGCCTTTGCCCACGCGCACCGCGCAGAGATACCCGGCGGCCTGCTCGACCGACGCTGCTTCGCCGTTGACCTCGGCGCTCCAGCCCTCGTCGTAGGCGACCGGCAGGATCAGATATCCGGACGAAGGCGCGTTCGTAATACTGACGTCGACGCTTTTTTTGCCGGCGGTCAGCTCCGCGCCGTACCCCTTCTGCAGCTCGTTCAGAGACTCGAGCTTCGGCACGGACAGCAAACCGATCGCGTAATCGCAGTTCTTCGCTTTGTCGGTGAAATAATCAATACGGACGCTGACGTTTTCCCCGTCAAAGAAGCCGAGGAAAAGACAGTTATTGTTGTATTCGGAGGTATAATACGTATTTTGCTCCCGCTGATACGACGGGATCGGAATGATCTTTCCGTTCACGGTAATCTGCATACCGACCCACGCCTGCGCGGTATTCGGCGCGGTGAAATAAAGCGCTTCCCGCTCCCCTGCCGCGATCGTCCACGTACGGCTGTCCCGCTCCTCCGAACGGGAGGCGACGATCTCGGGCGAATTCTCCGTTGTGCGGATCAGAAGCCCTTCGCCGCCCATGGCGGTATACATTCTGTTCTGATTTTCGAAAATCCGGGAGCATTTATCGTATATATAGACGCTGAAATCCATGTCTGTGCTGTTCGCGAACAGCGCATTCGGCAGCGTCACGGCGTTTTCATACAGCCGGTATCCGTCCGCCGCGCCCTTCAAGGAATAGAGATTTTCGTCAAGCTCCCTGCGGGAGACCGTCTCTTTCATATTGAGCAGCGCGTCGCTGAACAGCGTTCCGCCGCCGTCGAGCAGCAGCGTATACGTGGTGCTGTAGCCGAGCGCGCGGCGCGAATCCTGCAAGCCGGCGGGGATCTGATGCGTCCAGTTCGACTGCGCGCCGAACCCCGCGACGAAGCCGTAATTGATATTCAGACACATATCCGGATCGTGCATACGCTCAAGCCGCGTATTGTCAAGCCCCGAAAGCGCGGCGACGGCCTGCGTCGGGGCGATATAATCGGTATCATGCTCCCGTCTTTCAAAGCGGATATTCGTATCCGTGCCGAAGCTGAACAAAGCGACGGGCAGGATCTGCAGAAGAGAGACCGCGCAGACAGCGATCCGCCTGATCTTCGCGTTTTTCAGCGTAAGAAGCATGAAATACGCGAAAAGACCGACCGCGAACAGCAACGCGGAGATCTTCAGCGCGTCCGCGCCGGACAGCGTCGATCCGTCGGTGCCGTCGATCCCCGCCCGATAATAACGGTAATTCAGATAAGCGAGCGCCGCGACAAGCGCCGCGGAAACCGCGATCTGCACCGGTTTCAGCAGTTTCAGCCTCATTTCGTCGCCGCGTTCGCCGATCACATAGGCCGCCAGCGCCAGCAGGAAAAAGATCGAGACAAAACCGAAGCGGAACGGAAAATCCTTATACGAGCCGAAATGCCACAGCATCGCGCTGCCCTCGACGATAAACGGCAGGAACAGAATCAGCACCGTTACAACGGAGAAAAACGACGCTTTTTTCCGCTTCTGAAAATCGACCATCAGCAGGATGACCAGCAAAAACGCCAGCTGCAGAAAAGAGAAAATCACGGTTTTGAGCGTGTTGATCTCCGGCTTCGCGGAGACGATATCCCAAAGACTTCCCGTATAGGAATAACGGGAAGAACCGCTCATCTGAAGATAACCGGGTATCAGAAGAAAAGCGGAAAGCGCCGCCCCGAGCGCGGTGCCGAGTCCCAGACGGAACGCGGCGCGGGGGCGGTCCTGTTTTTCCATAACGACAAACACATACGCGCCGCCGATGAAAAACACGCCGATCAGCGCCATCACGCCGAGATAAAAGCTGCAGAGAAGCGTCAGGAACACGCATATAACATAAGGCGTCATCGGTTTCGCGCGCATCATCCGTTCGCAGAAATAAACCAGCAGCGGGAATACGATCAGCACGTCGAGCCAGATGATGTGCATATAATAGATCAGCACATAGCCGGAAAGGGCGTAGAGCGCGGAAAACAGCGCAACGTAGAGATGCGGCAGCTTCTCAAAACGCTTTTTAAAGAAATACGACGCGCTGACTGCGGCAAGGAACACCTTCACGAGCAGGAAAATGTTCATAAACCGCTCGATCCCGTCTCTGGGCGTCAGAAGGAACAGCAGGTTCAGCGGGCTTAACAGCCCGTTCACCGCCGCGATACCGACCATATTCACGCCCGTGCCGGAATACCAGTCAAAAAACAGCGCCTTATCGCCGTGAAGAAAATCATATAGATGATAATATACGGGGATATATCCGTGGCACATATCGCTGATCGCGATGCTCTTCGCGCCGAACGGGAAGAAGCCCTTGACCGCGTATACAATCAGCAGCAGTAAAACGCAAACCGCGCCGCCGGCAAGATACGGCAGCGCGTCTGCGGGTTTTCTTTTTTTTATGACGATCTCGTCCATAAGATCACCCTTTTGCGAAAGCGATAAAAATCACGTATTGTTCTCTTCGGCGGCGGTCACGGCGGCTGCCGTCAATTCCGCGGGAACGGCGAAACGCTCCTCGCCGACGGGGATCGGCTTCTGATCTCCGAAGTTGAGACGCTCCGCCTCAATGACCAGCGGACGCTTCATCACGCGGGAGTTGATATTCAGCACATATTCGCCGAGCAGACCTATGAAAACGAGCTGGATCGAGCCCAGGAAGAACATACCGATCAGCTGAGGCGCGGTGCCCATGGGGTATTTATCCCAGTTGGTGAGCTTCAGGATCAGGTAAACGACGCCCATGATCCCGCTCATAAACGCGATAAAAAAACCGATGAAGGTGGACAGGCGCAGCCCCATTTTCGTATAGGATGTAAAGGAAAGCATCGCCGCGTCGTAAAGCGAGAAGAAATTGTTGTGCGTCTTTCCCGCGCGGCGCTCCGCCTGCTGATATTCGATATCCTTGCGCTGAAAGCCGAGCTCCGCGACGATGCCGCGCAGGAAAGGCTTCGAATCGTCGATGCCGCGCAGCACCTCAAGAAAGCTCTGGTCGTAAAGCCCGAAACCGGTGAAATGCTCGATCTGCTCGACGTCGCTCATTTTCTTGATGACCTTATAATAGCAGGTGCGCAGAAAACGCATCAGCTTGTTCTCGCGGCTCGATGTCTTGATCGCGGAGACGATCTTATAACCGTTTTCCCACTCGGCGACAAGCTTCGGGATCATCTCGACCGGGTCCTGAAAATCCGCGCAGAGCAATATCGCGCAGTCGCCCTGCGCCTGACAGAGGCCGTAATAAGGCGAGTTGAACTGCCCGAAATTCTTCGCGTTGAAGATCGCCTTGATTTTCGGATTCTCGGCGCACAGCTCCCGGATCAGCGCGCGGGTATTATCCTGCGAGTCGTTGTCGATGAACATGATCTCGTAGTCATACTGCGGCAGATTGGTCTTCATCTCGTTTTCGACCGCCTGACTGATCGGGACGACGTTCTCCTCCTCGTTGAAGCAGGGAATGACGATCGTGATTTTTTTCATATGTATCTGTCCTCCGTGTTCGGTAAATGGATAATGGATAATGGACAATGGATAATTTCGGAAAAGCTCTGACGCGCCTATTTTATTATAAAAACATATGGATGTATGCTTCGAAAATCAAACTCACAGTGCGAAACACAAAGAGCGGATTCTGCATAAAGAAAAAACATAAAACATACAATGAAATGATCGATTTTCAGGAGAATGTAAAATGGGCATTCATATATAATGGGGTACGGGGTGAAGCCCCGTCCTTCATTGTCCATTGTCCATTATCCATTTTCCATTCATTGCTCGAGGCATTTTCTTCTCCACTCGGCGGTGATCCGGACGCCCTCTTCAAACCCGACGACGGGCGCAAAGCCCGTGTCCGCCTGCAGTTCTGAGATATCCGCCTGCAGGAACATCGCCTGTCCCGGCGGGTACGGCAGCTCCCCGATCCCGAGCACAGCGGACGGGTCGACGACCCTGCCGAGCGAAGCGATATACTCCGCCAGCGTGCGGCGCTCGCCGCTGCCGAGGGGGTAAATTTTGCTCTCTTCCGTCTTCTCGCCGATCAGGTAAAACGCCTCGGCTGCGTCGTCGCAGTAGAGGAAATCCCAGACCTGTTCGCCCTTCGTGAAGGCGGCGTGTTCTTTTTTGAGCAGTTTGTCGATCGTCGAGGGGATGATCGAATTCGGGATGCTCCCCACGCCGAACACGCTTAAGATGCGCACCCAGACGTGGACAAGACCGAGCTGATCGGCGTAAAGGCGCGTCAGCTTTCCCGCGGAATATTTCGCGATGCCGTAGCCCGTGCGCGGCGCGCAGGGCGTCTCTGCGGTCAACACCTCGGTCACGGGACCGTATTCCGCCTGCGAGCCCGCGCCGACGAATTTTGTGCAGCCCGTCGCGTGCGCGAGCTTCACGCAGTCGACGGCGTAGCGGATATTGTCGAGCTGCAGATACGGATCGTCCCGTCCGCCGCCGAAGGTGCCCAGCCACGCGAAATGATAAAGCGCGTCGCACTTTTCGGGGATCTTATCCTTTGCGGCATAGAATTCGGAAATATCCGCGTCGATGACCGTGACGAGCGGATCGGTCAACTCGTCGAGTCCTTCGGCGGTGCCGGGCTTGCACAGGGCGTAGACCCTGACGTTCGCTTTTATGAGTCTGCGGATCAGCGCCAGGGCGATCATGCCCGTCGCGCCGGTGACGATTGCCGTTTTCATAATATCGTTCCTTCTGTTATGCAGGATACTGTATGAAGAAAAGTGCTTCGACCCATCCTGATGAAATGAAAAATGAAGAATGAAAAATGAAAAATTTCGGAAAAGCGCTTCGCGCCTTTTTATTATACAGTCGGCAAGGGTACTTTTCGGAGTAAAAAAATACACGTCAATAACCGAAAGTTATGATAAAGCTTTTGCAAAACAAGAATCAGACGTATATTTTACCGAAATATACTTCAACAGCAAGAAGAATGCATCATACATTTCACAATGAGAATGCCCATAGTATTTGAAAAGAATATCGGACGCTCTTTTCAAATCGGGTACGGGCAGAGCCCGTCCGAAATTTTTCATTTTTCACTTTTCATTCTTTATTGCAACAGACGGCAAAGCCCGTTACCCGTCGATCAGAGGAATATACATATTCTTCTCCAGCTCCTCGCGGGGCAGGAAGGGCGCGAGGTCTTCGAGCGGGGGCGAGAACAGCGAGCCGTCGGGAAGGCGCTTCGTCGCCGATTTCGGCTCGAAATTCTGGTCCGTCGTGACGACGATCTCGCAGAAGGCGTAGCCGGGGGTGTTCAGCGTGCTTTCGATCGCCGCGTCCAGCTCGTCGTTGCTCTCCGCTTTGAAATAGGGGTAGCCGTAGGCGGCCGCGATCTTCGACATATCCGGGAACGTCAGGTCGCCGCTCTGCGGGCCGATACCGACGAAATTGGCGTTGAACAGATTCGTCTGCGTCTGGCGGATCGAGTGATAGCCCGCGTTGTTGATCATGAAGATCTTGATCGGGAGCTTATTCGTGATGATCGTCTGCAGCTCCTGCAGGTTCATCTGAATGCTGCCGTCGCCGGTGACGAGGATGATCTCGTCGGTTCCCGCGGCTCTGCAGGCGCCGATGGCGGCGGGCAGATCGTAGCCCATCGAGGCAATCGCGGAATTGATAAAGAAGCGCGTGCCTTTTTTGATCACGTAGGCGTGGGAACCCACCACGCAGGCGGAGCCGTTGCCCACCACGGTGACCCGGTCCTCGGGCAGCGCGTCGGAGAGCTTCTTGATAAAGGCGTAGACGTTTGCCGGTTTGCTCGGTTCAAAATGCTTCGGCAGCACGACGGGGTAATTCTTCTTCCAGTCGCTGCACTGTTTCAGCCAGCTCTCGCCTTTGAATACTTTTTCTTCTTCAATACATCCGAGCAGCCCGGGGATGAAATCCGCAGCGTCCGCCCACACGGGCAGATCGGGATTCACGGTCTTCTTTTTGAGTTCTTCCGCGTCCACGTCCACGACGATCTTATACGCCGCGCGCGCCCAGGTCGTCCAGCTGTAGCCCACCTGACGGATCGACAGACGGCTGCCGATGCTCAGAAGCAGATCGCTGTTCTGCACGGCGAAATTGCCTGCGCGGTCGCCCATGATGCCCGCCCTGCCGGTATACAGCGGGTGGTCGTCCTCGATAAGGTCGATGCTGTCCCAGCAGGTGACGACGGGGATATTCAGTCTGTCGGCGAGCAGGCGGAACTGCTCATAGGCGCCGGACAGACGAATGCCCGCGCCCGCGTTGAGTACGGGGCGTTCGGCGTTACGAATCTTTTCAAGAATATCAAGATACAGCGCTTTTTCCGGCTTCGGGGGAAGAATTTCGTCCTCCGTGCCGTCGTACGGATACAGATCTTCCGTATCGACGATCGCGCCTTGCACGTTCAGCGGAATATCAAGCCAGCACGGGCCGGGTCTGCCCTGTTTGGCGAGCTTCAGCGCTTTTTCGAGACAATACCGGATTTTGTTCTTATCGATCACCATTTCGCAGTATTTCGTCATACTGTCGACGGCGGTGCAGATATCGAATTCCTGATCGCCCATCGCGCGGATTCCAAGACCCGTCGAACGGGCGGTGGTATCGTAACGCACCTGACCGGAGAGAATCAACATCGGTATTGAATCAAGCCAGCCGCCCACGACGCCGGTGATCGCGTTGGTTCCGCCGGGGCCGGTGGTGACGCAGATCGCGGCGAGCTTGTTCTCAAGCCGGGCGTAAGCCTCGCCCGCGATCGCGCAGGCCTGCTCGTGGTGCTGATAGGTGCAGTGCAGCCCCTTCTGATGCCCGAGCGCGTCGTTCAGATGCATCGCTCCCCCGCCGGTCACGGTAAAGACGGTGTCGATCCCGTGCTCGACGAGGAAGGAGGCGATGTATTCGGCAACTTTAATTTTCATAGCTTTTGCTCCATATTCATTATTATGAATTCGGAATTCGGAATTCGGAATTCGGAATGAATGACGGGGTTTCACCCCGTACCCCAATTATAGATTTCTGTTTAATACCAAACGGCACTTCTATCGGCAATCGTATTGTAAACTATACATTCACAAAATAATCTTTTAAATATACTGTTTTAAACCGCAATGAGCAACAAGGTTAAGAAGTAACCGTTTTAAAACTTTGTTTTTGCGGTGATTATATAAAAAGGCGCGAAGCGTTTATCCGAAATTTCGAATTTTCGTTTGAGAATGCCGGAACATTTGATCTCGCTCTGTTTACGCACATATTTAATCGGGTATGGGCGGAGCCCATCCGAAAATTCCGCATTCCGAATTCCGAATTCCGAACTATCGTTATTGAAGCCTTACGGCTTCAATAACGATCTTCGCCATATCGTCCAGCATCGCGTCGGTCATGCCGGGATAGACGCCGATCCAGAACGAATCGTTCATAATGCGGTCGGTCCGGGTAAGCTCTCCGACGACGCGGTAACCCTCGCCCGCCGCGCGCAGCTCGTCGAAGCAGGGGTGCTTTGTCAGGTTCCCCGCGAAGAGGTTGCGCGTCTGCACGCCGTGCCCTTCCACATACGCAACGACCTTTTTGCGGTCGACGCCTTCACGGCAGGTCATGATGAAGCCGAACCAGCTCGGGTCGGCGTTCTCGCACGGGACGGGCAGGATCAGCTTGTCCGACACGCATTCGAGTTTTTCGCGAAGATAGGTAAAATTGTGCTTGCGGCGCTCGACGAAGGTCGGGAATTTCTCGAGCTGCGCGCAGCCCACCGCCGCCTGCATGTCGGTCGCCTTTAAATTATATCCGAAATGAGAGTAGACATACTTATGGTCGTAGCCCTGCGGCAGCTCGCCGAACTGCCCGTCGAAGCGGTGACCGCAGAGGTTATCCTGCCCCGAAGCGCAGATACAGTCGCGGCCCCAGTCGCGCATGGAGCGGACGATCTTGTTGAGCAGCGGGTCGTTCGTATAGACCGCGCCGCCCTCGCCCATCGTCATATGATGCGGCGGGTAGAAGCTCGACGTGCCCAGATCGCCGACCGTGCCGGTGAAATACGTCATGCCGTCAAGGGTATATCTCGAACCGAGGGCGTCGCAGTTATCCTCGACGAGCCACAGATCGTGCTTATCGCAGAACGCCTTGACCGCTTTCAGGTCGAAGGGATTGCCGAGCGTATGCGCGATCATAACCGCCTTGGTCTTCTCGGAAAGCGCGTCCTCGAGCTTTGTGACGTCGATATTGTACTGCGGGATCGTCACGTCGACGAACACCGGCACCGCGCCGTACTGGATCACCGGAGTAACGGTGGTCGGGAAACCCGCCGCCACGGTGATGACCTCGTCCCCGCGGAAAATGCGGCGGTTGCCCAGAAGCGGCGAGGTCAGCGTCGCAAAAGCCAGCAGGTTCGCGCTGGAGCCGGAGTTGACAAGGGAGCAGAAGCGCACCCCGAGGTATTTCGCGAATTCCTTCTCGAATTTCGCGGTATAGCGCCCCGCCGTCAGCCAGAATTCCAGCGCCGAATCCACAAGATTCGTCATTTCGTCGCTGTCGTACACGCGCGAGGCATAGGGGATGCGGTCCCCCGTTTCGTATTCTTTCTTTTTATGATATGTGTCGCAGTATTCCTTCACCTTGGCAAGGATCTCTGCGCGCGCTTCCTGTTCGGTCATGTTATCACTCGCTTTGTGTATATTGAAATTCTGATTTGCCGACTTAGTCCCGAGTCCCGAGTCTCGAGTCCCGAGATACGAAAGGTCAGCTTAAGCGTCTTGGTTAAACAGCGGGAAACAATATGTTCCCCCCTTTATTATCTTGAGTAAAAACAACCGCCTCGAGACTCGGAACTCGGGACTCGGGACTGAATTCTGATTTAACGGCTTTGCCGTTAAATCAGAATTTACCGAAGAATTCGGCGATCTGCCTCTCCGCGGCTTTCGCGGTATCCCCGCCCGCGGCGTAAATTTTCGACCATTCGACGGTTTTTTCGACCGCCTGCCGGGCGCTCCAGCGCGGCTGCCAGCCGAACATGGTTCTCGCGAGCGAGCAGTCGAGCTTCAGGAAATTCGCCTCGTGGGGGCCGTTCTTGTTGACCGCCTCGAAAGTCTGCCCCTCGCCCCAGGTCTCGCAGAAAATGCCCGCGAGCTCGCCGGTGGTCAGGCAGTCGCTGTCGTTGGGGCCGACGTTGTAATAGCCCTGCTTCGACGGGTCTTCATACTGCGCCGCGGCGATCGTGAGATACACCGAAAGCGGCTCGAGCACGTGCTGATACGGTCTTGTCGAATTGGGATTGCGCACAGAGATCGGCTGTTTTGCGATCGCGGCGCGCACGCAGTCGGGAATGATGCGGTTCGCGGCAAAATCGCCGCCGCCGATCACGTTGCCCGCGCGGGCGGTCGAGACCGCGACGCCTTTTTCATCGAAGAACGAGCATTTATAGCTGTGGGTGACCAGCTCCGAGCAGGACTTGGAATTCGAGTAGGGATCGTAGCCGTCCAGCGGCTCGTTTTCGCGGTAGCCCCAGCACCACTCGTTGTTTTTATAGACCTTGTCCGTCGTGACGTTCAGGATCGACTTCACAGAATCGCCGAGGCGCGCGCACTCGAGCACGTTGACCGTGCCCATCACGTTCGTTTCGTAGGTATAGCGCGGCTGCTCGTAGGAGGTGATGACGATGGGCTGCGCCGCGAGATGCAGAACGATCTCGGGTTTTGTCTCATCGAATACGCTTTTCAGCTTGTCAAAATCGCGGATATCGCCGATCACCGAGCGCATTTTACCCTCGACGCCGATCATCGGGAACAGCGCGGGGTCGGTCGGCGGCTCGAGCGAATAGCCCGTCACGTCCGCGCCCGCCATCACGAGAATTTTGCACAGCCACGAACCCTTGAAGCCGGTGTGCCCGGTCGCGAGGACTTTTTTACCTTTATAGAATGAGAACAGATCCATCATATTCACCAGTTCTTCCACGGCGCTTCGCCGCTCGCCCACAGGCGCTCAAGCAGCTCCTTGTCGCGCATCGTATCCATCGGCTGCCAGAAGCCGGTATGGCGGTAAGCGTTGAGCTGCCCCATCTTCGCGGCCTGCTCGAGCGGGTATTTCTCGAACACGGTCTTGTCGCCCTCGATCAGGTCGAAAATGCCCTGTTCGAGAACCATGAAGCCGCCGTTGATGCAGTCGCCGTCGTTGGTGTGCTTCTCGCGGAACTCGCGCACGGTGTCGCCGTCGTCGATATCCAGAACGCCGAAGCGCTGCGCCAGCTGGATCGCGGTCAGCGTCGCCATCTGCCCCTTCTCTTTATGGAACTCCACAAGCTTGCCGATGTCGATATCCGAAACGCCGTCGCCGTAGGTGAGCATGAAGGGCTCGCCCTCGAGATACGGCTGGATGCGCTTTACGCGGCCGCCGGTCATGGTATTGAGGCCGGTATCGACCACGGTCACGCGCCACGGCTCGGAATGCTCGTTGTGCACGCGGATCTCGCCGCCGTTGGAGAAGTCGAACGTGATATCGCTGCTGTGCAGATAATAATTCGCGAAGAACGACTTGATGAACTGCTGTTTATACCCTGCGCAGATGATGAAATCATTGAATCCGTAGCCGGAGTAATGCTTCATGATATGCCAGAGGATCGGCATACCGCCGATCTCGATCATGGGCTTCGGCCGAAGATGACTTTCCTCGCTGATACGGGTGCCGAAGCCGCCCGCAAGAATTACGACCTTCATGGTTCGTCCGCCTTTCTTTGACTGTTTATTTTTTTATTATAATATATTTTCGACGGAAAGTAAAGCGCCGCGATGAAATCGTTCACGATCCGTCATTTATAAACGGCGACATAGATCCGCTTGCCGACGAAATCATATATTATCACGGTCTGCGCGTTCTCGGCAAGATTCCGGTAACCCGCCAGTATTTTTTCGCTGTCGCGCTGAATCGTCACCAGCTCGAATCCGCACTGCTCGAGATAGTTGAGATATGTATTGAAACGCACAAGATCCGTCATGTCGTCAAGCGCGGGATAAGTGTAGGTGATGTACTCCAGATAGAAATTCGCCTCGAGGGCGCTCACGCCGGTGCAGCCCGTATAATCCGGCACTCTGCTGTCGGGGTAGAAGCTCTTCGGCGTGACCTTCGTAAAATTCACGGTAAAATCCGCGGTCAGCTCTTTCCACGATACAGTAAAGGTCTGTCTGCCCGCGGAAAGCGACGTCAGCGATTCGGGATAGACGCTGAAGCCGGAGGATACGACAGCGCTGCGCGCGTCGGAATACACGGCGACGACACGGATCGCGCCCTTGTCGAGCATGGTACCCGCCTCGGGATCGTCCCCTGTATAGTAGGCGTAAATCTCCACAGGCACGGAGGCGTCCGTCACCGAACCGATCGGATTCTCGATCTCGGCGAGCCGCGCCGCGGCGCGAAGGATGCGCCTTGCGTCCGTGGAATTGACCTTGCCGGAAAGATCCACGTCGGCCGCCGCGAAAGAGACCGCGCCGAGCTTTTCGACCGCAGAAGCGTGACGCAGCGCAAGACGGGCGTCGGCGGTCGAGATCTTGCCGTCGCCGTTTACGTCGCCGAAGACCGACATAAAGCCCATATCCGCGATCGTCTCATTGTCAAAAAGGCAGATCAGCGCGCCGGAATACACCGTCGCGTAGGCGTCGGTTATCAGCTCCTTATCGCCCATATCGACAAAGCCGATCCGATCGGAATCGCGGAACAGCCGGGGGATCCCCGCAAAGGTCTCGCCGACGGTAAAACCGGAGAAGATCTTCACGGAATTATAATTCGACACCGTTACGGAATCCGTACCGTCCGCAAGAGCAAGCCCCTCCTCCGCCGCGTAAACGACGGGACAGGAAATCACAAGGATCAGCACGGCAGCCAGAAACGCGGCGAACCGCAGCGCTTTCCGCATCGTTCAAAAACCTCCGTTTCGGATCTGATAAACAACAGGATCAGATGATATATTGCCGGGGCGCAGAATACTCCCGGTCTGCGCAGGGAATTAAGGTAAAAACGTATAATTTAAGTAAATATAAATATACATATTGATTTTAACCGTTCTTCGCCGGATTGTCAAGATGAAAATTCGGGGATCGGGGCGGGAAAAGCGAGAAAAGAACAGAATAAAGCACCTGACTTCAATTTAGGGAAGCCGGACGACTCCTTCCGGTTTACTCTATCCAATAAAAAACCGGCGGTTGCAGCCGTCGGTTTTTAGCCTGTTTTTTTACATTATTTATTAAATCGTCGGGGCAAAACACCGGGTTTGCACGCCGGGTTTACGCGCCGAGATACGCCTTTCTGACGCGCTCGTCGTTGAGCAGCTCCGAGGCCTTGCCCTCCATCGCGATACTGCCCGTCTCAAGCACATAGGCGTGATCGGCGATCGAGAGCGCCTTATTCGCGTTCTGCTCCACGAGAAGCACGGTCGTGCCCTGTTTTTTGATCTTTTCGATGATCGAGAAGATCTCGTCCACAAACAGGGGCGACAGGCCCATCGATGGCTCGTCCATCAAAAGGATCGAGGGCTTGCTCATCAGCGCCCTGCCCATCGCGAGCATCTGCTGTTCGCCGCCGGAGAGCGTGCCCGCGGTCTGCGAACGGCGCTCCTTGAGGCGCGGGAAGGATGTGAAAACCTCTTCCATCGACTCGGCGATCTCTTTTTTATCCTTTCGCGTGTACGCGCCCAGACGCAGGTTATCCTCTACGGTCAGAAGCGAGAAAACGCGTCTTCCCTCGGGCACGTGCGCCATGCCCATCGAAACAATTTTATGCGCGGGCGTTTTCGTGATATCGACGCCGCCGAGAAAGATACTGCCGCTCGCGGGCTTGAGCAGCCCCGTGATCGTGTGCAGCGTCGTGGTTTTGCCCGCGCCGTTCGCGCCGATCAGCGCGACGACCTCGCCCTTTTCAACGTAGAAGGAAACGTCACGCAGCGCGCGGATCACGCCGAAATAGACGTTGATCTTTTTGATCTCAAGCATTACATCTGCCATTGCGCTTCCTCCTTAATTGCCGAGATACGCCTTGATGACTTCGGGATCGCGCAGCACCTCTGCGGTCGGGCCCTTCGCGAGCTCCGTGCCGAAGTTCAGCACCGTGATATTCTCACAGATGCCCGATACAAGGCTCATATCGTGCTCGATCAGAAGGATCGTCAGGTCGAATTTGTCGCGGATCAGGCGGATCGTCTGCATCAGCTCATTCGTCTCGTTCGGGTTCATGCCCGCCGCGGGCTCGTCGAGCAGCAGCAGCTTCGGGGCCGTCGCCATCGCGCGGGCGATCTCGAGCTTTCTCTGCTTGCCGTATGGCAGGTTCGAGGCGAGCGTATCCGCGTCGCCGTCAAGCTCAAAAACCGAAAGCAGCTCTATCGCCTTTTCGTTCATTCTGCGCTCGGTGGAAAAATACTTCGGCAGGCGCAGAAGCCCCGTCAGCGTGCCGTATTTCATCTGATTATGAAGACCGATCTTCACATTGTCGAGTACCGAAAGCTTGCCGAACAGACGGATATTCTGAAACGTGCGCGCGATGCCCGCCTTGCTGATCTCGACCGGCTTTTTGCCGTTCATTTTCACGCCGTCGAGATAGAACTCGCCCGAGGTGGGCTTGTATACGCCGGTCAGCAGGTTGAACACCGTGGTCTTACCCGCGCCGTTGGGGCCGATCAGCCCGTAGAGCTCGCCCTTTTCGAGCGTGAGGTTGAACCCCTCCACGGCGTGCAGACCGCCGAACACGATGCCGAGATCTTTGATTTCAAGAAGACTCATTTACGCCGCCTCCTTCCGACCGCCGCGGATGCGGTGCTTGAGCTTTTCTTTATACTGCACGAAGAACGCGCCGTTGTTGACGATCATCATCACGATCAGCACGATCGCGTAAAGCAGCATTCTGTATTGCCCGACGCCGCGGAAGATCTCCGGCAGCGAGTAAAGCAGCGCCGCCGCGATCACCGAGCCGCGGATGCTGCCGAGGCCGCCCAGCACGACGTAAACGAGGATCATGATCGACATATTGTAGCCGAAGTTGTTCGTGTTCGCGGTCAGGGCGTTCAGGTTGTGAGCGTAAAGCACGCCCGCCACACCCGCGATCGCCGCGGAGATCACGAATGCGGTCAGCTTGTATTTTGTGACGTTGACGCCGATGGACTCCGCCGCGATCCGGTTGTCGCGCAGAGACATGACCGCGCGCCCGGTGCGGGAATCCATCAGATTCGTTACGATGATCAGCGTCAGCATCACGAGGATGAAACCGACGGTGAAATTCGAGTTTCTCGGCGTGCCTGTGATGCCCTGCGGACCGTTGAGGATCATCACGCCGCCCTCCTGCAGGCCGACCTTCGCGCTGTCCATCGCGATATGGAAACCGGCGTCGTCTCTGCCGATATACAGCACGTTCACGACGCTCTTGATGATCTCGCCGAAGGCGAGCGTCACGATCGCAAGATAGTCGCCCTTGAGGCGCAGCACCGGGATGCCGATCAGGAAGCCCGCGATCGCCGCGGCGACGGCGCCGATGATCATCGCGATCAGAAAGCGCAGCCAGCCGATCTCAAACGAATTCTTCGTCACGACCGAGAAGAACGCGCCGCAGTACGCGCCGACGCACATGAAGCCCGCGTGGCCGATGCTCAGCTCGCCCAGCACGCCGACCACGAGGTTCAGCGAGACCGCCATGATCACGCTGTAGCAGATCGGCACCAGAAGGCTCTGATAGGCGTTTTTCAGCACGCCGAGAGAGGAAAGCGTCTGAAACAGAACGTAAAACACGGTCACGATGCCGAGCGTGACAAGATTTTTCTTCGTTACCGGGCGCAGGCCCGCGCTCTTTTTTTCGAGAGGAGAATTGATTTTCTTCGCCATTTCCGTCACCTCAAACCTTCTCCGTCATCTTTTTGCCCATGATCCCGGTGGGTTTGATCAGAAGAACGAGGATCAGCACGGCGAAGACGATCGCGTCGGAAAGCTGCGAGGAAATATATCCCTTGCTCAGATTCTCGATCACGCCGAGAAGAACGCCGCCGACCATCGCGCCCGGAATGGAGCCGATGCCGCCGAACACCGCCGCGACGAACGCCTTGATGCCGGGCATCGCGCCGGTATAGGGACTCAGCGCGGGATAGGTCGAGCACATCAGCGCGCCCGCGATCGCCGCGAGGGCGGAGCCGATCGCGAAGGTCAGGGAGATGATCCCGTTGACGTTGATGCCCATCAGCTGCGCAGCGCCCTTGTCTTCGGAAACGGCGCGCATCGCTTTGCCGGGCTTGGTCTTGTTGACGAACAGCGTCAGCGCGACCATGATGACGACCGAGACGATGATGGTCGCGATGATCTCGCCGGACACGGTCAGCCCCGCGACAGTCACGGGCTTGATCATGACGACCGAGGAGAACTGCTTGGTATCGGATTTGAAGATCAGAAGCGCAAGGTTCTGCAGCAAATAGCTTACGCCGATAGCGGTGATCAGCACCGCGAGGGATGCCGCCTGACGCAGCGGCTTATAGGCCAGACGCTCAATACACACGCCGAGCACGGTGCAGAACACGATCGCGAGCAGCACGCCGAGCACGGGATTCATGCCGCCCTTGACGCAGGCGGTATAGACCACGAACGCGCCGACCATGATCACGTCGCCGTGCGCGAAGTTCAGCATTTTCGCGATTCCGTAAACCATCGTGTAGCCGAGCGCGATCAGCGCGTAGATGCTGCCGAGGCTGATACCGGAGATCAGCTGTGAGAGAAATTTCATTTTCTCAACTCCTTGGAAAATAACGCGGTAAATATATCGATCCGGCGTTTTGCCGAACAGCGCCGCCGCCGAACGCGCGGACCGGAAAACAGAAAAGCTTTGAAACGCTGCATCCGGCGCGTCTGCCGTCTGCGGCCTGCCGGGTGTACTGTTTCAAAGCTTTTGCCGCAGATCCTAAAACACTCCGGCGGGAATACCGCAAAAACGGTATCCCCGCGGAGTTGAAAATCGTTTTACAAATGTCTTATGCCGCCTCAACAACGCCGTTGTTGATGATCGCGACTCTGGGCTGCTTCTGAGGCTCGCCGTCGGCGCTCCATACCATCGCGGTACCGGTCACGCCGTCAACGGAAACCTTCGTCAGCGCGTCCTTCAGCAGGTTGCCTGCGTCGGAGACGGAAGTCTCGGGGGTAACGTCCGCAAGCTCGTAAGCCGCCTTCAGCGCGTAGATCGCGTCGTAAGCATCGGCTGCGAACTGGTTGAGATAGGAAGCGCGGTCCGGATACTTCGCCTTGAAGCTCTCGACGAACTTCACGGTCGCGTCGTCGGTCGCGTTCTCAAGGAACGGAGTGAGATATCTCAGGCCTTCGGCAAGGGAGGTGTCGAAGTTCTCCATACCGAGGATACCGTCCATACCGTCGGGACCGAAGAAGATGGGAGCATAGCCCATATCCTTCGCCTGCTTGAGCAGAAGCGAAGCGGGGGTGTAATACATCGACAGGAAAACGAGCTCTGCGCCCGCGTCCTTGACGTTGTTCAGCTGCGCGCTGAAATCGGTCGCGTTGTCGTTGGTGAACGCTTCGGTGGCGACGATCTCAAGGCCCTTCTTCGCAGCCTCGGCGACAAGGTTATCCTTGATGCCGGTCGAATAGGAGTCGGAGCTGTTGAAGATCACGCCGACCTTGGTCGCAAGACCCTTGTCCGCAATGTAATCCGCGGCGACGATGCCCTGATTGTCATCGGAGAAGCAGACGCGGAAGCAGGTGTCGCCCGCGCTGATCGCGTCGATGGACGAGCCGGAGGGCGTAAGCAGGAGCATATTGTCGTTCACGGCTTCGGCGGAAACGGCGACGCAGGGAGTGGATGTAACGGTACCCACAAGAGTCTGCATGCCCCAGTCCTTCAGAGCGTTGTACGCGTTCACGGCGATGTCGGCGGCGCCGGTATCGTCTTCCATCTTGAACGCGACTTCATAACCGTTGATGCCGCCGGCGGCGTTGATCTCCGCAACGGCAAGCTCAGCGCCGAGCTGAACGGCAACGCCGTACTGCGCAAGGTCGCCGGTGATCGGGCCGATACCGCCGAGCTTGATGACGCCTTCTTTTTCGAAGCTGACGTCTCCCTGCGGCGCATCTTCGGTAACGTCCGGCGTATCCGAAGGCGTGTCCGTAGGCTTCTTTTCTCCGCAGGACGCGAGAGCGAAGCACATCACGAGCGCGAGAACGAGCGCGAGAATCTGTTTGACTTTCATTTGTCAAGACCTCCAAAATCTGAAATGTGCGGGAAATTTTTCCCGTCGGCGTACGGAAGAAGCTTTCGCCTCTTACTATACAAAAAACATTATATTCATAATTTGTTTATAAGTCAATCTCAATTTTAAAAAAATTTAGGGAATCATTGTTTTTTATACAGAAAATCCCGGTATGCGGAAATATCGCGCCAAAAAGAAACGCCCCGACGACGTGCGCCGGGGCTTCTCTTTTGATTGTGACTTTCGTTAGCGGGGGTCGTGCTCGTTGCCCTTGCCGGAAATGCCGAACCACTCCTCCAGAGCGGCAGCGATTCTCTGAATGAACTCAACGATTCTTGCAAAGAAATCTTCCATGACAATGATCCTTTCTGAAAAGTATTCAGCTGTTCGCTGTCAAGCACGGTCTTCTTTACCTTGCTTGTCATCTTGATTTTACATCAAAAAACGGTGTTTGTCAAGCAATTCAAAGAAAATTCAAAAAAACGCATACCCCCTGCAAAATTGAGCAAAAAAGCGCCTTCGGTATTGACATTATCCGTAAAAAACAATAAAATATGATACGGTAAACCGCACGCACGCGGAATAATCAAGAACGGAGCATCACAATGAATACCATTAAATTCGACAAAAAGAACACCCTCATGGTCGCGCACCGCGGCGTCAGCGGCATCGAGCTCGAAAACACCTGCTCTGCGTTCGTCGCAGCGGGCAACCGCAGCTATTTCGGCATTGAGACAGACGTGCACGTCACAAGCGACGGCAAATACATCTGCTTCCATGACGACAATACAAAGCGCGTCGGTATCGACAGCATGGTCATCGAGGAGACGACGTTCGAGACGCTGCGCTCCCTTCGCCTGCGCGACCGCGACGGAAAGCGCGGCAGGATCGACCTTGTAATGCCCTCGCTCGAGGAGTATATTCTGATCTGCAAAAAATACGAAAAAAAGGCCGTTCTCGAACTGAAGAACAGAATGACCAGAGAGCAGAATCTCGATATCGCCGCGAAGATCAAAGAGTGGGGATATCTCGACGAGACGATCTTCATCTCCTTCGAGCTTGAGAATCTGATCGACATCCGCTCCGAGTATCCCGATCAGACCGTGCAGTTCCTCGACGACGTCTATTCCGACGCGACGATCGACAAGCTCGCCGAGCTGAAGATGGATTTCGACGTGGAGTGGGTAACGCTTTCAAAGGAAGCGATCGAATACGCGCACAATAAGGGCGTCAAAATCAACTGCTGGACCTGCGACGAGCCCGCCGAGGCGGAAAAGCTCGTCTCCTGGGGCATCGATTTCATCACATCCAACATTCTCGAATAAGCGGCAATGCTGAAAACAATACAATGGGCGGCGATCGGCGACTCGTTCACCTATCTGAACGATCACCCCGACGAGACGGGATACCGTGTGCAGAAAGGATATCTGACGCGCATTTCCGAGGCGCTGCCGCAGTTGAAACTTAATAATATCGGCATCAACGGCTCGAACTTCGAATGCTGGATCGGGCAGAAGATTCCTTTCGCCGATCTGTATACGGTGCTGCTGGGCACCAACGACTGGCACGGCGGCATGCCGCCCGGAAGCGTCGATACGTTCCGCGCCCGGGAGACGGGGAATACCGCCGGCAGGCTGGGAATTCTGCTCGATCACATCCGCGCGGCAAATCTTGAAGCGAAGATCATTGTCGGCACGCCCGTACCGCGCGGGGATTTCGTCTATATCCTCGACGCGACGAACAACGCGCACGGCAGCTGGGCGCCGGACAGAGAACAGGGCGACGGGCGCGACGTTTATCTGCACGAGGTCGCCGCTCTGATCCTCGACTGCTGCGAAAACGCGGGCGTGCCCTGCATCGACCTGTATCACGGGGCGGGCTTTACCGAAGCGAACGCCGTGAAATTCAAGCGCGTGAAGGTCGGCGGCGCATACCGCGACCTGCCCTACCCCGATTATATCGGCGTGCCCTTCGACCCGCAGAAGGACGAATACCCTTACCCGCCCGAGGCCGCGGACATGACCTATGACGGCCTCCACCCGTCGGACAAGGGCAACGCCAGGATCGCGGAGATGTTTGTTGAAAAAATAAAAGAAATATTCAAATTCTGATTTAACGGCAAAGCCGTTAAATCAGAATTTAGTCCCGAGTCCCGAGTTTCGAGTCCCGAGGCGGTCATATTTTACTCAAGATAATAAACGAAGAACCAAGGTAAACCTTATTGTTTTCGATGTTTTGCCATGGCGCACATTCTTGCCTTATGTATCTCGGAACTCGGGACTCGAGACTCGGGACTTTATCGACAAATCAGAATTTATATCGTTCAAAGAGGTAACATCATGGCCCGTTTTGCTCCGCTGTTTTCCGGCAGCTCCGGCAACAGCACTTTTTTCGGCTCCGCAACCGAGGGGATCCTCATCGACGCGGGGATGAACGCAAAGCAGCTCACGCTCGCTCTTGACCGCGTCGGCGTCGATCCGAAAACGCTGCGGGGCATATTCATCACGCATGAGCATTCGGATCATATCTCAGGCCTTCGCGTTTTCGCGTCAAAAAACGGTCTTCCTGTCTGGGCGACCAAAGGCACGATAAATTATCTTGAAAAGCACGGCCATCTGACCGGCGTCGGGGAAACGGAGATCCTGCCCGCGGATGGCGTTTCGTTCGACACAATGAGAATCACCCCGTTCCGCACCTCGCACGACGCGGCGGAAAGCGTCGGCTATCGCGTTGAATTCGCTGACGGCCGCATCGCCGCTCTTGCGACGGACACGGGGATCGCGACGCCGGAGGTATTGCACGGCGTGCGCGGCGCGGACCTTGTGCTGCTCGAATCGAATCACGACGTGCGGATGCTGCGCAACGGTCCGTACCCCTACCCCCTGCAGCAGCGCATCCTCTCGCGGCTCGGGCACCTTTCCAACACGGACTGCGCCGCCGTCGCCGTCAATCTGCTTGAGCACGGCACAACACGCTTTATTCTGGGACATCTGAGCCGGCAGAACAACACCCCCGAAGAGGCGCGCCGGGTCACACTGAACGCGCTGACCGGGGAAGGCGGCGAGGAAGGCGAGGATTTTCTGCTCTCCGTCGCGCCGCCGGCGGGCGGCGAAATGACAGTATTCTGATCGTTTACAAGAGGGATCGCCATGAACTTTGAGCTGATCTGCGTCGGCAGACTGAAGGACCGTTTTTTTGAGGACGCCTGCGCGGAATACACAAAACGCCTCGGCGCGTTCGGGAAGATCGTGATCACCGAGATCCCCGCGGCGGCGCTGCCGGACGATCCGAACGAAAAACAGATCGCCTCGGCGCTCGAAAAGGAAGCGGCGCAGATCCTTGCGCGCGTTCCGAAGGGCGCCGCGGTGTATCCGCTGTGCGTCGAGGGAAAACAGCTTTCGAGCGAAGAACTCTCCTCGGAGCTCTCCGCCGCGGCGAACGGCGGCGCGGGAACGGCGGTATTCATCATCGGCGGTTCCTACGGACTGCACGAGAGCGTCAAAAAAACGGGCAGACTGCGCCTGTCCATGTCGAAAATGACCTTTCCGCACCGTCTCGCCCGCGTGATGCTGCTCGAACAGATCTACCGGGCGATGATGATCGCCGCGGGGAGAGCGTATCATAAATAAAAAAACCGTCCGGCGGACGGTTTTTTTATTTATGTGAAATGTAATATGTGAAAAGTGAAATGTGAGATGTGACTCGATACTCGGATCTCGATACCCGGATCTCGACTCTCGGATCTCGACTCTCGAATCTCGACTCTCGGATCTCGACTCTCGGATCTCGACTCTCAATACTCCACCTCAAGATCCCTGCTCCGCCGCACCCGTTTCGGACGGGACGGCTTTTTCTTTACCTCGACCGTCAGATCGTCGTCCGGGATCACAAGGTTCCGGCTCTGCATCACCCTCCACACGAAGGTGACGATAATATCGGCTGCGACGATCACGGCGAAAAGCTGAAAACAGACGCACGAGAGCATTTTGTTGAAGCTCGCGACCGCCGGCAGATGCAGCGACGTGGCGAGAAACTGATTGATCTTCGTCCGCAGACCGATCAGCATATACGGGAGCGTAAACACCTGGATGCCGAACATCGCGAAATACACCCAGTTCAAAACCCCGGGGCGCTCTCTGTCACGCAGAGACATCAGAAATACCACAAATACCGGCATCAGGTACACCATGGTATAATGCATCGAGATCGAGTGGATGTTCAGCATCAGATAAACGCCGATGAACGTTCGCTGCCAGTCCTTTTTACATATGAACCCGAGCAGGAACATAAATATTTCGGATGCGATAAACGCTGCCGCGGCGAGTTTCTGCGTCTGATCCTTTGTGATGAGCTTGTTTCTGCGAAGAATATACACAAGATCCGCAATACCGGCGCTGTTGTATGAAAAAGAGCCGCGCTTGCCGATCCAGCGAAAAATATTCTTGATAAGGCGCATCAGACTGCCGTCGGGGTCGACTGCGCTCCCGTCGCGATGCTTGATCTCCAACGGTATAAAAGTAGAGATCATCGCCGCAGTGTTGCCCTGCTGTCGCATAAACCTGCTGTAAATACCGCCCTTTTCCGGCGTAAGCAGCAAAATCAGAACATAGGGAATCGCCAGCGCGGCAACGCCGTAAAACACGGTGCGCACAGCCGCCTTATATTGTCTGTCATAAATCAGAAGCACGCCGAGCAGCGCGGGAAACAGCTTCAGGCCGGCAGCCAGCGCAAGCATAATGTATGCTGTTTCGCGCACGCTTCGTTGTTCTTCATTTCTGAAGAAAATAAAGAACATGCAGAAGTCCATCGTGAGAAGCGTCGTATTGCCGCGCTCGAAGCAATAGATCACCGGGAAGCTGATAATACAGAACAGGATAACAAAATACCGGCTTTTTTTCAGACCGCGGATGCGCGTATACCGACTTATCATATACGCGAAAGCAAGAAGGCAGATCAGCGCGAAAAAGAAATACAGCATCTGCCCCGCCTGACTTTTCTGAATGATCGAGCGTTTGGCGAATTTGAGGAATACGACCTCCCGCGGCAGGATCTTCGAAAAGAAATGCATGATCAGAATGCTCAGCGGGGGATAGATGATGTTGCGCTGATAGATCCACGAAAGGTCGCGGGCGTCGCGGATGGAATTGAAGAAATCCATAAAATGGTCGGAGCTGCTTCCGTTCCAGAAAAGACTGTCGCGGATCGAATTTCCTCTTGTAAAAAAAGCCATTTCCGCCGTCAGGAAGAGAGCGACGGCAGCAAATAGAATATAAAAACGAACGATTCGTTCCGTCGCATCCTTCGGACTTCTGATAATATTCTTTCTTCCGATGAGATTTCTCTTTCGGAACACCGTCTCCCCCTCCTTTCTTCCGCGCCGGACTGTCGGGGCGGCGCCGCGCAAATACGGACGCACGTCCTGCCACAGCTTTATTCCGACGTTTTTTTCATGCGTACGCTGCGCTCCGGAGCTTTACGATTTCAGACTTCCCCGCAGACGGTATACGCGGGAGACCGCGCCGAGGCCGACAAAGGAAAGCAGGCATGCTCCTCTGGTGCGTTTTTCCGCTCTCGGATCCCTCATAACGTCGCCGCGGTATTTTTTAATGTTGTCGAGAATATGGCGGCGCATCTGTTTTTCGGTCTCGGAGCTTCCGGAGAGATGCAGATATGTCACAAAATTATCCTCAATGAATTTATTCCTGAACGCGGGCATCGCCGCGGGACATTTGCTCGCAAAATCATCTTCGAGCGCGTCATAAAGACGCACGTAATCAAACCGCTCGACGCCGCCGGCGGCATGCACGGCGCTGTCGGAACGCTGACGGTAATAAAGCCCCGCATAGTTCAGATGCGCTATTTTTTTGCATTCGAGAAAATACTCGATACAGACATAGGAATCCTCGCCGAGGCGAATGCGCATCGGCTCGATCTCACGGATGCGCTCGGTCAGAAACAGCTTGCAGCATACCGTCGCAAAGCATTTTTTTTCAAAGAACATGGTGTTGAAGGTTTCTGCCGCGTCGAGACAGCGATCCTCGTCCGCGACATATTTTTCCCCGCCGCACTCGTCTTTATCCTCGAAATACTCCCGATAACCGCAGCAGGCGCATTCGGCGCCGAACCTGCCGATCGCCGAATACAGCCGCTCGATAAACGCCCCGTCGACAAAATCGTCGCTGTCGACATAAGTCACATATTTACCCGTCGCGATACGCGTTCCGTCGTAACGCGCCATCGCCGTTCCGCCGTTTTCTTTATGAAGCACCCGCACCGTCGGATACTCTTTCGCAAGCGCGTCGCAGATCTCGCCGCTGTCGTCGGCGGAACCGTCGTCAACAAGTATGATCTCGGGCGCGCCGATACTCTGCGCGGCAAGGCTCTGCACACAGCGTGGCAGATAGACGCCCGTATTATAAACGGGAACGACGACGGAAACCTCACACGCCATAATTTTACGCCTCCATAAGATTTGACGTCATTGCCTTGCGCACCTTGATCGACCGGGAATCCTTTTTCTTTTTGCGCGCGTCGGAAATCGCCCGGACGATGATATCGATAAAAACGATCAGCGCCATCAGCTGAAACGCCGGGCAGGAAATGAACTTATTGAAATTGGACGGCGCGGTAATGTCATAGACCTCGCCCACGATCACCGTCCACTCCAGATACGTCTTGATGAAATGGAAAGGAATACAAATAAACTGAAGCGAAAACAGAACAAGGTATGTGAAATTCAGCGGTTTTCTCCGCTCCCCGCGGCTGTCTGCAAGGAATACGATAAACGCGGGAATGATATAGATCAGCGTATAATGCATCGCGACAGAATGCACGTTCAGCATCAGATAGGTGCAGATAAAGATCCTCTGCCATTCTCTCTTGCAGAAGAAACCGAGTACGAACGCTATGATCTCCGTTGCGATAAACAGGATCAGTCCGCCGGTCTGCGCGTACTGCGGCGGAAGGATCCGGACGGCATAGAGGAAATAACACAGGTTCATGACGCTGGTACTGTTGTATGTAAAATACGATTTATTATCCACCCAGCGCAGCAGATTCTGCGCGAAACGACCGAGCGAGCCGTCCAGAGTAACCTCGGAGCCGTCGGTGTGCATAAACTCCTCTTCGGAATTCATAAACACTTCGTAAAGGCCGCCCTCTTCGGGCGCCAGCGCGCCGATCAGCAGATACGGCAGCACGACGAACAGCACGCCGTAGATCACCGTGCGGAAAGCTGCGAAATACTTTTTATCGTAAATCAGCAGAAGGCCGAACACCGCCGGGAACATTTTGAGTCCCGCCGCGAGAGCGAGCATCAGATAACTGATCTCACGCACCGCTTTGCTCTGCGAATTTCTGAAGAAAATGAAAAACGCGGACGCCGCCATGGCAAGAAGCGAGGAATTTCCCCGCTCAAGACAGTAGACCATCGGGAAGCTGACGAGCAGGAAAATCGCGACAAAGAACCGCTCCGCGCCGATATTCTTCTTTTCAAGATATCTTTCGATACACACCGCGATCATCAGAAGGGACACGAGCGCGAAACAGAGAAAAATCGTCGAAAGGGTCGAATCATACTGCATCTGATACCGATAGTTGAACAATTGCGGCAAACTGTTATCGGGAGCGAGCCGGGTAAAGAAATACATCATCAGAATGCTGAACGGCGGATAAATGATATTGCGCTGATACAGCCACGTCAGGTCTCTTGAATCGCGCATCGTATTGAAAAAATCCATAAAATGGTCCGAGAGATAACCGTTCCAGAACAGACTGTACCGGATCGAATCCCCCTCAGACAAATATGCTATTATAAACGCGTAAATTAGACCGATCAACGAAAACGCGATATAAAGTCTTATCATGTCGAAGCGATCCCGCCGGATAATCTCGACCGATTTATCTACCATCGTTAAAAAAGCCCCTTCCGAAAAAAGAAACGACGAATATTTCTCAAAACTGAAAAACTGTTTGCTCGGGACCGGGAAAGAGAATACTAAGCCTGCAGCTTGCGGATGATCGTCAGCACATGCGAGGCGACGATCCCGGGCGTTTCCTGCATGCCGGCAAATACCCACTCAAGCACAATACCCACGATCCCCGCTAAAACAAACGTAAAACCGTAGGTCGTATACTGTTCCCTGTCGAAGCAGCGGTCGGTAACGACCTTGACGAGCCGTTCAAAAAAGCTCCTGTCGCCGTTGACGCCGATATGAGCGGTACAGAATTTTCCGTTGGAACGGATAAATTCCAAAAGCCGGATAAACGCTTCCGTAAACTCTTCGTCCGAAAACGAGACGTTCAGTCCGCTGCAGACATTCTCAAACTGTTCAAGCGCATCGTCCTCAAGCCGGGCCTGAAGATCGAAAACATCCTCATAGTGCAGATAAAACGTGGCGCGGTTGATATCCGCTCTTTCCGACAGCTCTTTCACCGTAATGCTTTTGATCGGCTTTTCCGCAAGAAGATCGATGAACACCTCGCGGATACGCTCTTTTGTCTTGATTACCCGTCTGTCGACTTTTTCTTCCATAACCGAACGACAACCTCTCCGCGGTTTCCGCTTTTATAAACATAAAAGAATCCGTGTCATATTATTATACAATAAACCGACACGGATTGTCAAGATTTGAAAAGCAGGAAAACCGCGCCGCCGCGCGGCTTTTTTATGCGGGGAACAAAGGGCCGGCCGTTACATTTCCGCGATCGGCGCGATTTTCAGACGCACCATGCGCGCGAGATCCTCAACCCGCATCTGCACCTGACTGCCGATCCTCCCGGCGCTGAAAAAGACCGTCTCGTATTTTTCGCAGGATATGTCGATCGTCACGGGGAAGGGCTTTTTCATGCCGATGGGCGAGCAGCCGCCGTGCACGTAGCCGGTCAGGGGCAGAAGATCCTTCTGCGGGATCATCGCGACGCTCTTCTCCCCCACCGCCGCGGCGGCCCTGCGCAGATCCAGCTCCCCGCAGACCGGGACCATGAACACGTAGTATTTTTTCGTTTTGCTCACGGTCACGAGGGTCTTGAACACGCTCCCGGGGTCCTCCCCGAGCGCTGCGGCGACGTCCGCGCCGGCGACCGCGCCCGAGGCGGTATAATCGTGCGGCGTATAGGGGATCTTCTTGCCGTCGAGCAGGCGCATCACGTTTGTTTTTTCTTCCATTACGCCTTTTTCCATTTCACGCCCTGCGGCGTATCCTCAAGGATAATGCCCATCGCCTTGATCTGGTCGCGGATGCGGTCCGCCTCCGCCCAGTTCTTATTCTTTCTCGCCTCGGCGCGGGCGGCGATCAGCGCCTCGACCTCGTCGTCGAGACTCGTCTCTTTCTTTCTGTTATAGAGAAGGCCGAGCACGTTCGTCAGCTCGTCGAATTTCTCCGAGGCGTAGGCGACGTTCCCCTTCACGGGCGAATCGGTCAGGATATCCTTGTTGATATCGCGCACCAGCTCGAACAGCGCGGAGAGCGCGTCCGCGGTGTTGAGATCGTCGTCCATCGCTGCGCAGAAGTCGGCGACGTGCCCGTCCACGGCAGTTTTCACAGTCTCGTCGAGCGCGCCGTCCGCCGCTTTTTCCAGCGCGAAATCCATCGCCTCGCGGCAGTTATACAGACGCTCGAGCGCCGACCTGCACTGCTCGAGGGAATCATAGCTGTAATTTATGGGGCTTCTGTACTGGCAGGAGATCATCAGATAGCGGATCGGCTCGTAGCCGAATTTTTCAGCCACGTCGCGCACGGTGAAGAAATTGCCCTTGGACTTCGACATTTTCTCGTTGTCCACGGTGATGAAGCCGTTGTGCATCCAGTAGCGGGAGAACTGCACGCCGTTGCAGCACTCGCTCTGCGCGACCTCGTTCTCGTGGTGCGGGAAGATCAGATCCTGCCCGCCGCAGTGGATGTCGAGCGTTTTGCCGATGTATTTGCGCGACATCGCCGAGCACTCGATGTGCCAGCCGGGACGTCCTTTGCCCCAGGGGGATTCCCACCAGGGCTCGCCGGGCTTCGCGGCTTTCCAGAGCGCGAAATCCACCGCGTCCTTTTTCAGCTCGCCGATGTTGATGCGCGCGCCGTCCTCGAGATCCTCGAGGGGCTGATGCGAGAGCTTGCCGTATTCGGCGAATTTCTTGGTGCTGAAATACACGTCGCCCTGCACCTCGTAAGCGTAGCCGTTCTCCACGAGAGTCGAGATGATGTCGATGATCTCGCCGATGTTCTCGGTCGCGCGCGGGTGCACCGTCGCGTCGCGGACGCCGAGGCCGTGCGCGTCGGTCCGGTACTCGGCGATGTATTTTTCGCTGATCGCCTTGAAATCCACACCCTCTTCGTTGGCTCGGTTGATGATCTTGTCGTCGATATCGGTGAAATTCTGCACGAAATTCACTTTGTATCCGCGATACTCAAGGTAGCGGCGCAGCACGTCGAACACGCAGATCGGGCGCGCGTTGCCGATGTGGATGTAGTTATAGACCGTGGGTCCGCAGGCGTAGATGCCGAACTCGCCCTCTTTGAGCGGGATCAGTTCTTCCTTCTGTCTTGTCAGCGTATTGTAAACTTTCATATTTTCTCTTCCTTTCGGTTATTCCTCATTCGTTTCGTCGTCTTCCGTCTCCCGACAGCAGACGCCGAGTTTCTCTTCGAGTTCTTCGACGCGCGCTTTCAGACGCCGGATCTCCTGCTCGACGGGGTCGGGCACGTGGATCTGGTCGAGATCCGTCACCCGCTTGCCGCCGATGCGCACGACGTGCGCGGGCACGCCCACCGCCGTCGCGTCGGAGGGGATATCCTTGAGCACGACCGCGCCCGCTGCGATGCGCGTGTTGTCGCCGATGGTCACCGGGCCGAGGACCTTCGCGCCGGAGCCGACCATCACGTTGTTGCCGAGCGTCGGATGGCGCTTGCCCACGTCCTTGCCGGTGCCGCCGAGGGTCACGCCCTGATAGAGCGTTACGTCGTCGCCGATCTCGGTGGTCTCGCCGATCACGACGCCGGTGCCGTGGTCGATGAAGAAGCGCCTGCCGATCGTCGCGCCGGGATGGATCTCGATGCCGGTCTTGCGCGAGGCGCGCTGCGAGATCCAGCGGGCGGCGAAGGTCATGCCCTTGGTCTGGAACCAGTGCGCCTTCCGGTGCGCCCGGATCGCCCGGTAGCCCGGATATAATAGTACGATCTCGAGATTCGACGCCGCGGCGGGATCCCTGTCCCGGAAAGCGGCGATGTCCTCCCGCATTCTGTCAAACATAGTATATCACCTGTATATTTATTATGTGAAATGTGAGATGTGAGATGTGAGATGTGAAATGTGAAATGTGAGATGTGGGATGAAAGGTGTAAGGTGTAAGGTGTAAGGTGTAAGTGGCGAGGTATGAGATGTGAAATGTAAGATACGAGATACAAGATGCGAGATGTGAATATGGTTTATAACATAAAACTTTCCACAGTTCTCTGTTTACTTTTCACTTTTCACATTTTACATTTCACTGCGGCGCAGCCGCATACTTTTCACTTTTCACTTTTCACTTTTCA
>JAFRPB010000145.1 GCA_017429345.1 Clostridia bacterium
AGTGATGAGTGATGAACGGCTGCGCTGCAGTGAACAGTAAACGGTAAACGTTTATCTCACATCTCACATTTCACTTTTCACCGTTCACGAATAATTTATTGCATTCTCCGAAAAAGTGTGATATAATAATATGAAATATTAAAATAGGGGCGGTATGCTATGGCTTCGAAAAAAAAGAAAACCGACGGCGACGAGATTCTTGATCTGGATGAGGTCGTCGAGCTGACAGACGAGGATGGAAATGTTTACGCCTTCGAGCTTCTGGATATCGTCGATTACGAAGGGCGGGAATACGCTGTTCTCTTTCCCTGCGACGAGCCGGATTCCGACGAGGTTCTGATCACGGAATATCAGGAGGACCCCGACGATCCCGAAAACGAGCTGTATCTGCCGGTGGAGGACGAGAAGCTGATGAACGAGGTCTTCGAGTTCTTCAAAAAGGTTGATGCAGATTACTACGATTTTAAATAAGAGGAGCGTTATCCATGGCGACGGAATGTTATTTTTATCCGCAGATCGGCGCGCAGCCGCTGAACGATTACCCGCGTCCGCAGTTTGAACGCGCGGACTGGCTCTGTCTGAACGGGATCTATGAATTCACGATCGGCAGCGACTATGACTGCCCGGACGAATTCGACTCTACGATCCTCGTGCCTTTCGCGCCGGAATACCGCGCGTCGGGCGTGGAGCGCCACCCCGAGCCGGAAGAGTATATGTGGTACCGCCGCGCGTTTTCCGTACCCGAAGACTGGAGCGGCAGACGGATCCTTCTGCACTTCGGCGCGGTCGATTATACCTGCGAGGTCTTTGTCAACGGGATCTCCGTCGGTTCGCATACGGGCGGATATTTGCCGTTTTGCTTTGATATTACGGATTTCCTCGCCGACGGCGAAAATATACTGACCGTGCGCGCGAACGACCCGACGGACAAGGGCGGTCAGCCCCGCGGCAAGCAGGCGACCAAGTCCCACGGCTTCTGGTATAAATCCGTCTCGGGTATCTGGCAGACCGTGTGGCTCGAGCCGGTGAACGAGGCGCATATCGGCAGCGTGAAGCTCACGCCCGACGTATTCGGCAAAAAGCTGACCGTCGAGGCGGACGCCCCCGGGGAGTACGCGCTCAAAGCGGCGATCACCGACGCTCAGGGCGCTCCCGTCACGGAGGCGGAGATCGACGGTCGAACGGAGATTCCCCTGTCCGGCGCGCATCTGTGGACCCCGGAGGATCCCTATCTTTACAATATCGTTTTCACGCTCGAAAAGGACGGGCATACTGTCGATACCGTAAAGTCCTATTTCGGCATGCGCGATTTTTCGCTTCGGAAGGATATTCACGGGTATATGCGCCTTTGTTTGAACGGGAAACCCTATTTCCAGTCGGGTCTGCTGGATCAGGGCTACTGGATCGACACGGGCCTCACGCCGCCCACCGACGGCGCGATGATCTACGATATCCAGAAAATGAAGGATATGGGCTTCAATATGCTGCGCAAGCATATCAAGGTCGAGCCGCTGCGCTGGTATTACCACTGCGACCGTCTGGGCATGCTCGTGTGGCAGGATATGGTCAGCGGCGGCGATTACGAGAGCAATTTCCTCGTCGGCGTGCTGCCGAATATGAATATCCGCACCGTCTCCGACTCCAATTATAAACTGTTCAAGCGCACGGACGAGGGCGACAGGGCGGAGTTCCGCCGCGAGCTTTTCGAGATGATCGACGTGCTGTACAACAGCGTTTCGATCTGCTGCTGGGTGCCCTTCAACGAGGGCTGGGGACAGTTCGACGCGCGAGAGATCGGACTTGCGGTCAAGGAAAAAGACCCGACCCGCTTCGTCGACCACGCGAGCGGCTGGCACGACAACGGCGGCCCGGATTTCGTCAGCATCCATAAATATATCATGCCCGTGCGCGCGCCGAAAAAGGACCCGCAGCGTCCCTTCGTGCTCAGCGAGTTCGGCGGGTATTCGCTGATCCTCGACGACCACGTCTGGAACAAAAACAAGAGCTTCGGCTATATGATGTACCGTTCGCACGAGTCGCTGACCGCGGCGGTGAAAAAGCTGTATGAAAAGCAGATCATACCGCTGTTGGCAAAGGGGCTATCCGCGGCGGTCTATACGCAGGTCTCCGATGTGGAGGCGGAGGTCAACGGCCTTCTCACCTACGACCGCAAGGTCGTCAAGGTGGACGAGGACGTGATGCGCGGCGTGAACGCGAAGCTCAAATTCTGATTTGTCGCGCAGCGATAAATCAGAATTTACAGGCATTAGGCATTGGGCATTAGGTAACCGCTGATTAATTCACATCTGAAGATTCGGCACGCACCTTGCTTGCATCTTTTCCGTCGTATCGCCCAAAAATCCCTTGAAAGGCGACAGCCTTCCTGCGGTCTTTTTGAACAATCTGACGAAAAATCTGACGGCGCAATCTGCGCACTGGAATTAATCAGCGCTTACTTAGGCAATAGACTTGTCAATTTTACGCAGTGCGCCTCGGTTGTTACCTAATGACTGTTGCCTACTGCCTTACATCCCGATAAATCAGAATTTAAAAAACAGTTGCATTCCAAATAAAAAAATGTTATGATATAATTTAAGCTAATATGCTCATAGTTTAAACCAATAGAAAAAAGGAAGTAAAAATATGATCTTTGCGGGTATTCTCGCGGGCGGAACGGGTTCGAGAATGGAGAACGCCGTTCAGCCCAAGCAGTTTATTGAGGTCTTGGGCGTGCCGATCCTGATCCGCACGCTGCGCACGTTTCTCTCCGTCGACAGGATCGATAAGATCGTGATGTCGATGAACACCGACTGGGAATATAAATATCACGAGCTGATCGACGCGTACGGGCTTGATAAATCGCGGATCATCCTCGTGCCGGGCGGTCCGTCGCGGTTTACCTCGATGATCAACGTCGTGAATGGCGCGAAGGCGGCGGATACGGACGAGCGTTCGATCATCATTACCCATGACTGTGCGCGGCTGTTCGTTTCAAAAGAGATCATCGAGCAGAATATTGACGCGATGGAAGAGTTTTCGGTCGTCACGACTTCGCTTCCCGTTATTGACACGGTGCTCTCTTCCGACGACGGCAGATGCACGACCTCGGTGCCCGACCGCAGCAAGCTGTTCAACGATCAGGGCCCGCAGACGTTCTATATCGACACGTTCCTCGATTACGTCGCGCAGCTCCCGGAGGCGCGGCTGCCCGAATTCATCGAGGCGGGCAAGCTTTATCTTGAACACGGCGAGAAGATCGGCATTATCAAGGGCAACCGCTATAATTTTAAAGTCACGAACGATTTCGACCTGAAATACGCGGAATTCCTGCTTCGGGAGGGCTATGTGAAATGAAAGTCGTATTTGTGGGCGACGCCTATATCACAACGGAAATGATGCAGGCGGCTGCAAAACAGAAATTGAGCGACGCAGATACAGCCGAGTTCTTTTTCTTCGGCGAGAAGAACCGAGGCGATATGCGCGACACCGTAAAAATGATCGAGGCGCACAGACGCGAGGAGATCGCCGTGCCCGACGGGCTGATGGACGCCGTCGCGGACGCGGAGCTGCTTGTGGTGCATCTGTGCCCGGTGAACGCCGACCTGCTGATGAGGGCGAAGAAGCTCAGGGCGGTGCTCTCCTGCCGCGGCGGCACGGAGAATATTGACCTTGCGTACGCTGCGGAGCGGGGCGTCGTCGTCACGTGCAACCCCGCCCACAACGCCAACGCCGTCGCGGAATACACGATCGGTCTGATGCTCTGCGAAACACGCAACATTGCCCGCGCCGACGCCGCGCTGAAAGCGGGCACATGGCGTGAAAAATATCCGAATACCGCGACCACGATCCGCGAGATCTCGGATATGACGGTCGGCATCATCGGCTTCGGCTCTGTGGGCAGACTCGTCGCCGAAAAGCTTGAGTCCTTCAAATGCCGCACGCTGGTCTACGACCCCTATCTCGATGAAAGCGCGTTCGATCTGCTCAATCAGGAATTCGTCGGCATGGACGAGCTGCTCGAACAGTCCGATATTATCACCGTGCACGCAAGAGCGAGCTCCTATCTTCTCGATTTCGAGCAGTTCGCGAAGATGAAGCCCACGGCGTACGTCATCAATACCGCCCGCTCGATCATGATCAACCCCGAGGCGCTCAAAGACGCGCTCGACACGGGCAAGATCATGGGCGCGGCGATCGACGTGTTCGAGAGCGAGCCGAATATCCCCGAATTCTACCGCAAGTACGACAATATCACCATCACGAACCACCGCGGCGGCGATACGATCAACTCCTATTCCGACTCGCCGAAATTCGCGCTGGATAACTGGTTCGGCTACACGCAGGGCAAAAAGCTGCGCTTCTGGGCGAACAGGGATATGATGAAATCAAAATAAAAAAGGAAACAGGTAATGATATGAGAGAATTGATTATTCAGGATGATCTGTCCAACGCAATCGGCTGGTTTGCCTCTGCGCGTCCGAAAAATACGATCCGTGATACGCACAATAAGAGTAAATTCAAATCTCTGTTCGGTGATTATACGGTCGTCAGCGATCAAAATAAAATAGGCGAGCTTACGGTGAACGTTCTTGCCGGGGCCGCAGAGAAACCGACGAATGAGATCAATTCCGTTTCCGCTGTCGACGTTAACGGCTCGTTTGACGAGACGCCGCTTGAGGGAGAAGCGGTCACGATCTGTCTGTATGATGCGGAGCATCTGCCGGTATTTTCAGGCAATACCTGTTTTATCATTGCGGACAGCAACAATATCGAGGATCGCGAGGCGATGCTTCATGCCGCCGATAAGGTGCTTGACGCGCTTTCAAGGGGGAACGGAAATCGCTGCGTTTTCTGCGTCGTTCTGCCCGAGATCCCCGCGATTCCTGCGGGCGTCGAGCGTCTGGCGGAGCGGGAATACAGTTATTTTATTGAAAATTATATAAAAGAGAAAACGCCCGCGCAGGAGTATTATATCGAGCTGGAAAAGCTTTGCCGCAATTATGTGTCAAAGGGCTTCGAAAATATTTCCTTCCTTCGGACCGCCAATGTTTTCGGCCCGGATACCGGAAAGATGGCGGATATCGAGATCGTTCCGATAATCAGAGAGATCTTTGAAAACGATACCGTGAAGATCACGGCGGCGGATTCCGAAAATATTTATTCCTGCGCGTATATCACGGAAGTGCTGTACGCGATGTTCCACCTGTCGTATAACGGCGATAAGGGACATATATATCAATATGCAAGCTTCCGTACAAGTCTTTCGGATATTAAATATGCTATATATAAGAATTTCCAGGACCGTCTGAAACTGGTCTGCGACTGCGAGCCGATCGGAGACGTCTGCTATCATTGTATCGATAATCTGAAATACAAAAAAACCAGACCGAAAAGGCATATGAGTCTGATGGACGCGATGAAGCGGATGGTCTGTTATGTTGAGGATATTCCCTTTGATATCCGCGATTCGATCGATATCTACGCCGGCAAGTTCGACCATCTGAAGGATCTCGAGATGGAAATGCTGCGCGAGATCGACCGTTTGTGCAAAGAGAACGATATCGACTATTTCCTTGCCGGCGGCTCCATGCTCGGCGCGGTCCGGTATAATAAGAATATCCCGTGGGACGACGATATCGACGTGGCGTTCCTGCGTTCGGAATTTGATAAATTCCGTGAGGCCGCCGATCGGGATCTGAACGGCAAGTTTGAGCATTCCTGCTGGTATAACGAGACGAAGAGCCATTACCCGATCGACAAGATCCGTTATAAAAATACGTTTTTCTCAACGAACTATTCCGCGCTCAACAACGTGCCCGACGGCGTGTTCGTCGATCTGCTGGTGCATGACAACACCTCGAAAAACGACGCGATCGCGCAGCTTCACTGTGAGATCGTATTCTGGCTGCGGCAGATCCTCGAAAAGATGTGGCAGAATCTGCGGCAGGATCAGGTCAAACACAAGTTTATGAAGGTCGCCTATCCGCTGATGAAGAAAGTGCCGATCGATTTCTATCAGAAGATGGTCGAAAAATCTCTGATCCTGTTTAAAAACAGACCGGATTACGGCAGAGTCATCGACAGCACGGGCAAGATCATCCGCCGCGGTCCGATGCCGGGTGAGGAGATGCACAAGACGAAGCGCGTACCCTTTGAGGGTGATTTCATGGCGCCGATCCCCGAGGATCCGGTTCCCTATCTGACTTATGTTTACGGGCCGAATTATATTCAGGAGCCGCCGCTGAGCAAACGTAAGGTGCCGCACAATTTCTCGCGCATCGATCTGGGCGAATATGTCTTTGAGTCGGATAAAGAGTCTGATTTCAGACCGGTCGATCTCAGGGGCGAGTTGTTTGAAAAGGATAAGTAAGATCAGACCTGAAGAATAGAGGAGGAGGTGTTGAAATGAAAGAATCCGGGCCGAAAGCATTCGCGAAGCGCGCCGCGCTGCGGGTGATCTCCGTTCTGTTTCGTAAAAACAGGATCGTCTTTGAGAGCAACCCGGAGTTTGCCTGCAACACCTATCCCGTTTATCGGTATCTCATTGACGAAAAGCATATCGACGGAAAATATGAGATCGTATGGCTTGTGAAGGATCCCGAAAAATATGCGGACTGTACGCTGCCGAATCACAGATTTATCGAGTATTCAAAGGCGGACGATCCGCTGAAAAAAAAGATTGAGTATCTGTGGACGATCGCCACCGCGAGGGCGCTCGTCTACAGCAACCGTCTTCTGGGCAAGTATTCGAAATCGCAGTATTCCATCTGTCTGATGCACGGAATGCCGCTCAAGCGCACGCAGGATATTTACCGCATTGACGATCTGTGCGACAATGTGGTCTGTATGAGCGACTTCTTCGAGGACGATCTTGCCGAGGGCTTCGGCATCACCAAAAACAAGCTTCTCCCGATGGATTTTGCCCGGAATGATTATCTCTTTTCCGACAGGGATGTTTCCTCGGTCCTGAAATGCGGTCAATATGAAAAGGTTTTTGTCTGGCTGCCGACATACAGAAAAAACCGCTTCCAGCAGCAGTATGATATAGAAGAGAATGCGACAGGGCTGCCGCTGCTCAGATCCGAAGAGGATCTGAAACGCGTCAACGACTGGCTCAGCGGGAATCAATGTCTTCTGATCATCAAGCCGCATCCGATCCACGCGAAGCAGCTCAAGGAGCTGAAAATGTCGAACATCCGCGTTATGACCGACAGCATGCTCGCGAAAAACGGCGTGCAGACCAACGAGCTGCTTGGGGCTTCCGACGCGATGATCACGGATTATTCGACGGTTTATTACGATTATCTTCTGACGGGCAAGCCCATCGGGCTGACCACCGACGACGTCGAGGAATATATCGCCAAACGGGGCTTCTTTTATGACGACGTGTATTCCGTGCTCAAGGGCGTACATATCGACGCCGCCGACGGACTTCTCCGCTTTTTCGAAGATGTGAAAAACGGGATCGACGACAAAAAGACGGAGCGTGAAGAAATGAAGCTGCTGCTTCACCCGTATTATCGGGAGAATATGTCCGCCGTGCTCGGCGATCTGATTCTGGAAAAAATATCGGAAACAATATCTTAAGATTAAAGGGAAGTTTTTTATGCGTCTGTTTTTCTCAAATCTGAAAAAATACAAGGGGTATCTGAAATACGCCCCGGTCTCGATTCTCAAGACCGAGGTCGCGAACACTTATCTCAACTGGCTGTGGTGGTTCCTTGAGCCGCTGCTGTTCATGCTGACATATACGTTTGTCGCGAGTCTGATCTTCAATCAGTCTCTGCCGTATTTCCCGCTGTTTGTGTTTATCGGTCTGAATACGTGGAACTATTTCGACCGCTGCGTCAAGCGGGGCGTTGTGATGATGCGGCATTACCGCGGGATCGTGACGAAAACCTATGTGCCGAAATATATTTTCGTGATTGTGCAGATGGCGCTTGAGGGAATCAAGATCGCGATCTCCTATCTGCTTCTGATTCCGATGATGTTCATCTGGAAGGTGCCGCTCACCTGGCATATCCTTGAAAGCATTCCGCTGTTTCTTGTGCTTCTGATCCTCTCTTTCGCGGGCTGCTCGCTGATGCTGCATTTCGGTGTGTTTATTTCCGACCTTGAAAAAACGGTCAGCGTCGTCATGCGCCTCATCTTTTATATGTCCGGCGTGTTCTACAGCATCAGCCGGAACAAAACGCTCTCCAAAAATCATCCGTTCGCCAAGACGCTGCTGCTGAAGGTCAACCCGATCTCCTGTATTATGGACGGTCTGCGCAGATGTATTCTTTACGGCAGATCCCCCGATTGGCTTTGGATCGGTATTTGGGCCGCCGTCGGGCTTGTGTTCTGCGGTCTGGGTATTCACCTGATCCACAAATACGAGGCCGGCTACGCCAAGATCTCCTGACGGGAGGAATGAGTTATGCAGGATGAATTGAATAAAGTAAATGCTTCTCCCGAGAATACTCAGGAAATTCCTTCGGAAGGCGCCGAAAACACCTCCGTCGCCGAAGAACAGCTTGCCGAGGCCATCGCCGAAGCGGAAGCGGAGGACTCGATCATCAGAAGAGACGCGGAGCCCGCGCTGATCATCAATGATCTGCACATCACTTATCGCACGATTCAGGCGCAGACGATTTTTAAGACGATTTTCAAAAGAGGCAGTCAGATCAAAAAATTCGAAGCGGTCAAGGGCGTTACCTTCACTGTGCCGAAGGGGGAGATCGTCGGCCTGATCGGCAAGAACGGCAGCGGAAAATCAACGCTGCTCAAAGCGATAGCAAACATCTTCAAGCCCGACAGCGGTTCGATCGATACCTGCGGCCACACCGTTTCGCTGATGGCGATCGGTGTCGGCTTTCAGAAAGATCTGTCGGGGAAAGAAAATATCTATCTTTCCGGTATGCTTTTGGGATACACGAAGGAATACGTCGCTTCCCGCTATGACGAGATCGTCGAGTTTTCCGAGCTGGGAGAGTTCATCGACGCGCCTGTCGCGACCTATTCGAGCGGTATGTATTCGAAGCTCGCGTTTTCGATCACCGCGGTGCTGGAGGCGGATATCATCCTTGTGGACGAAGTGCTTTCCGTCGGCGATATCAACTTCAAGAAAAAGAGCTTCGCCCGTCTGCAGGAGATGATCTCTCAGGAGGACAAGACCGTGTTGATCGTCTCGCACAACAACGACACGATCCGAAATCTCTGCAACCGCGCGATATGGATCCATAACGGCAATTTTATTATGGACGGAGAAGCGAACGCGGTGGTCGACGCCTACGAGGCGTACATGGAAGCAGAAGCGGAAAAGAAAAAGCTTGCGCGCAAAAAAGAAGCCGAGGCGATCAAAGCCTGACGCTGCCGACGGCGCGCGGCAAGCGGCAAAAAATATATACAAAAAAATATTATTTAAAGCCTATAATTTATCCGAATAAACTATAGGCTTTTTTATTATCCTGTGATATAATAATCAACGGTGTAATCCGCCTTTGCGCAAACGCGAAAAAGGCGAGGATCCAATATTTTTGGGAGGAAAAGTTTATCATGAAAAAGTATGTTTACTTGTTCACCGAAGGTAATGCCAACATGCGCGAGCTGCTGGGCGGCAAGGGCGCGAACCTTGCGGAGATGACCAACATCGGTCTGCCCGTACCGCAGGGCTTCACGATCTCCACTGAGGCCTGCACGCAGTACTATGAGGACGGCAGACAGATCAACGCCGAGATCCAGGCAGAGATCATGGAGTACATTGCCAAGATGGAAAAGATCACCGGCAAGAAGTTCGGCGACAAAGAGAACCCGCTGCTTGTTTCCGTCCGTTCCGGCGCGAGAGCTTCGATGCCCGGCATGATGGATACCATTCTCAACCTCGGTCTGAACGAGGACGTCGTCGCGGTGCTCGCCGAGAAATCCGGCAACGAGCGCTGGGCTTGGGACTGCTACAGAAGATTCATCCAGATGTATTCCGACGTCGTTATGGAAGTCGGCAAGAAATATTTTGAAGAGCTCATCGACCAGATGAAGGCGAAGAGAGGCGTCAAGCAGGACGTCGAGCTGACCGCCGCCGACCTCAAGGAGCTGGCGTTCCAGTTCAAGGATGAGTACAAGGCGAAGATCGGCGCGGATTTCCCGTCTGATCCCATCGAGCAGCTCATGGGCGCGATCAAGGCCGTGTTCCGTTCCTGGGATAACCCCCGCGCGAACGTATACCGCCGCGATAACGACATCCCCTACAGCTGGGGCACCGCCGTCAACGTGCAGTCCATGGCGTTCGGCAACATGGGCGACGACTGCGGCACGGGCGTTGCGTTCACCCGCGATCCCGCGACCGGCGCAAAGGGCCTGTTCGGCGAGTTCCTGACCAACGCGCAGGGCGAAGACGTCGTCGCCGGCGTCCGTACCCCGATGCACATCTCCGAGATGGAGCAGAAGTTCCCCGAGGCGTTCGCGCAGTTCGTCGATGTCTGCAAGACTCTCGAATCCCACTACAGAGACATGCAGGATATGGAGTTCACCGTTGAGCACGGCAAGCTCTACATGCTGCAGACCCGTAACGGCAAGAGAACCGCTCAGGCGGCGCTCAAGATCGCGTGCGACCTCGTTGACGAGGGCATGAGAACCGAGGAAGAGGCGGTCGCGATGATCGACCCGCGTAACCTCGACACCCTGCTGCACCCGCAGTTCGATCCCGCCGCCCTCAAGAAGGCGGAGGCGATGGGCAAGGGTCTCGGCGCTTCTCCCGGCGCTGCCTGCGGCAAGATCGTCTTCACCGCGGAAGACGCAGTCGAATGGGCTGCCCGCGGCGAGAAGGTCATCCTCGTCCGTCTTGAGACCTCCCCCGAAGATAT
>JAFRPB010000146.1 GCA_017429345.1 Clostridia bacterium
GACAGCGGAACCGACGACAGCGGAACCGACGACGGCGGAACCGACAACGACGGAACCGACAACGGCGGAACCGACAACGGCGGAACCGACAACGGCGGAACCGACAACGGCGGAACCGACAACGGCGGAACCGACGACGGAAGAACCGACGACGGAAGAACCGACGACGGCGGAACCGACAACGGCGGAACCGACGACGGAAGAGACGACCGATCCCGTCGCTCCCCTGCCGACCGAACCCGGCGCGCTGACGCCCAAGCAGATCTATAACATCGCGAAGGGTTACACCGTTGAGATCATCGTTGAGGGACACGACGATTATTACGGCGACTACAAGGCGATGGGCTCGGGCTTCTACATCTCCGCCGACGGGAAACTGATCACGAATTATCATGTGATCGACGGCGCGAAGAAGATCACGGTCAAGCATTACGACGACACGGAATACGAGGTCAACGTCATCGAGGCTTACGACAAGAACAGCGACCTCGCGCTTCTGCGCGTCGAGGGCGTCAAGGATATCACACCCGCGGTGCTGAGCAAACAGAAGCCCGAGACCGGCGACGTGATCTACACGCTCGGCAGCTCGCTGGGCCTCACCGGCACATTCACGCAGGGCATCATCTCGAACGCGGCGCGCGTCGACAGCGGCTTTAACCCCACGATGACATATATCCAGTTTGACGCGGCGGTCACCAACGGCAACAGCGGCGGTCCGCTGATCAACGACCGCGGCGAGGTTATCGGCGTCAACGACTGGGGATACACCGAGGGACAGAACCTGAATTTCGCGATTCCGGTATCGTATATCGACGAGCTGTACGTCAATCCCGTCACCCTCGAGGATTTCGCGGGCGGCAAGGATATGAACGCCTCCTCAAACCCCGACGCGCCGCGCTTTACCGGCGTCGTCAGGACCGACGGCAGCGAGGCGAACGTGCGCCCGCACACGCCCGCATCGATGCTGTTCCTTGTATCAAACACCTCAGATCTCGAGGCGATCTGCGCGAGCGAGCTGGTCATTGAAGGCGCGCCGGAAAATGTGACGGTGGCTCCCTCCGGCTGGTTCTATACGGAAGACTCCTACGGCAACACGATTCCCGCGTGCGTCATCATGATGTGGGCGGATGAGCCGGTCGACGCGGTGAAAATCACGATGCATGTCGCCGAAGCGCCGGAAATGCGCGCCGAGTTTACGCTGACGGTCTCCGAGGGCGGCAGCGCGGACTATTTCGGTTTCAGCGGCACGCCGGATTTCGGCGCGTTCGCGGAAAAAAGCCCGTCGGACTTCACAATGACGACGACGGTGGTCTATTTCGGCGAAGAATATACCGTTTCGACGCCGCCGACCTTCACCTATGATAACGTCAGCGCTTCGCTTCTCAACGATTACCTCACCGTGCTTGAGGACGCGGGCTTTACGCTTTACAGCTCCGGGCTTGTCTCTCTGGGCAGCACGCAGTATGTCTACAACGATCCGAACGATGAGTATCAGATGGCTGTTACCGCGACGCGCGTTCCTTTCCGCGGATATACCGTCGAGATCCAGTTGACGCACGTATACAATACGGATAATCTGGAGCTGTAAGCCCCTATTCCGCTTTTCACCCGAAAGGCAACCGAATCGGAAGGTAAACATCGATGAAGAAATGCATTACTGTCATTCTCGCGGCGCTGCTTCTCTGCGGCCTGTTGACGCTGTACGCCTTTTCCGCCATGCTCGGCGACACGGACGGCAACGGCAAAATCACTTCCGCCGACGCCCGGATCGCTCTGCGGATCTCCGCGAAGCTCGAAAAGCCGGACGACGAAATGAAGAAGCGGGCGGACGTTGACCGAAACGGCAGGGTCAATTCCTCCGACGCGAGAATCATCCTGCGCGCCGCGGCGAAGCTTTCGGATCTCACCGCCGCGGACGAATACGTCACGTTTTCGGCGGAAGACGAGCGCGTCACGCTGCCGGACACACAGGAGCTGCTTACGCTGGCTGTTGACGACGAGATCCTCGCGCCGCCGGACACGGGCGAATCCGTTTCGCTGCCGCCGGAGCAGGTCAGACTGCCGGACGACCGCACCTCCTACTATGCCGCGGGCAGCAGAGGGCTTCTCACGCCGTTTACGGATAACGGACTCGGGAAGGCGCGATTCTGCGAGGTTCTGTCGGACAAGGGCGAAACGAGCGACGCGGCGGACAAGACCGACAAGAGCAGCGTCCTCTGCACCCCGCTCACAAAGGGGACCTTTGATACCGTGGTCGGAGAGCAGACCTATAACGGCAAAAAGATGTATGTGCTCTCCTGCGGGCTCAAAGCCTACGCGAAGGACGTGCGGATCGTTCAGGACGGATACGTTCTGCCGCCGAACCGGCTGACCGCGGGAGAAACGGTCGTCGGGAAAAACACGACGGACCTGTATCTCGATACGTTATGGGCAGTCCCCGCAAATATCGGCGTTCTGCCGCAGGAGTATCATACGGGCTATCAGGACCGCAAATTCAACGTATCGGCGTTTACCGCGCAGTATCTCGACGTAACGTTCTATCACACAAGCGCGGTTACCGGTAACTTTTCACTGCCGTCGAACGGTCTGTTCAAATCCTTTACATGGCTCAGCAAAGGGAACGGTTCGGTCACCCTGCGCTGCCTGCTTTCGGAGGTCGGGAATTTCAGCGGCTGCAGCGTCAGTCTGACCGACGACGGCAGATTCTGCATATCGGTCAAAAACATGCCCGCGCAGACAAAGACGGTCGTGATCGATCCCGGCCACGGCGGCAAAGATACCGGCGCGAAGGGCTTTTCATCTGCGACGCCCGAAGCGGCGCTCAACCTCGCGATCGCGACGCAGACGGTGCAGGAGCTTCGCAGCCGGGGCATCCGCGTGATTACGGTGCGCACGTCGGACGAGGAGCACTCACTCGACGAGCGAAGACAATTCTCAAGATACTTCAAGCCGGACGCATACGTCAGCATCCACAACGATTATACCGATTCCGCCTCAGCCACGGGCACGCACGCGTTTTATTACTATCCGTGGTCGATGCCGCTCGCGGAATGCGTTCACAGACATATGGTCGAAGCGTACAGAGAAAAGATCTACACGCCGGGCACAGCCGCGTACGCGCGTGCCGACAGAGGGATTCACTTCTACCCGTTTTTCGTCACCCGCGTGGAGGAATGCCCCGCGATACTCGTTGAATGCGGTTTTGTCAGCAACCGATCCGAATACAATGTGCTGTGCACCGCCGAGCATCAGAGGACGCTCGCGAAGGCGATCGCGGACGGGATCATCGAGTTTCTGGAGTCGAAGTGAAAGACGGAAGCGAAGCCCGAAGACGGAAAATGAAGACCGCAGACGGAAGATCAAAGATCAAGGAATGAATAATACCCCGGGGACCGGTCAGAATCCGGAACCCGGGGTATTTCAATTTCCTCGACAGTCTGCGGCGACGTCCGTTGCCGGACGCCGCCGCGCTGCGTTTTATGCGGATCTGCGCTGTCTTATCCTATACCGGACAGGCGCGTAAACCTGCAGAATTGAAAGATTCAACCCCTGAATAAATAAAATAACAGACGATATCTACATAACGGTAGACCGTATTCCGTTTTTCAGACGAAAAAACGGAACCGGGCAAAACGTCCGATCCCGTAAAGCTCATTACGATAACAATTATGTCCGTTCCAGTGCGTATCCCTCGCCGCGCAGCAGCGACACGCGCAGACCGGTATCCGCGTCTTCCAGCTTGCCGTTTAAGCGCGAGACTGCGGTGTAAAGGGCGTTGAGGTTCCCGCCGGGGTCCGCGCCCCAGACCGCGCGGTAAAGCGATTCCTTGCTCACGCGGAAGCCGCCGTTTTTCACCAATGTCAACAGCAGAATAAACTCCTTCTGCGTGAGCAGCAGATCGTTTTCTTTATATCGGGCGATCATCGAGACGGTGTCAAGACGCAGATCTCCGAAGCTCACAAAGCGTTTCGTGTGCCTTGCCGAGCGCAGCCGCGCTTCGATCCGCGCCAGCAGCACGCCGATGTCGTAGGGCTTGGGCAGGTAGTCGTCGCCCCCGGCGCGCAGCCCTTCCACGATCTGCTCGTTTTCCCCGAGCGCCGACAGGAACAGGACGGGCGTGCCGTAAAGCTCCTTGATCCGGCGGCAGAGCGTAAGGCCGTCGCTGTCGGGCAGCATGATATCCAGCACGGCAAGATCCACTTCGTTTTTCGCGAGCTGCTCCATGCAGGCGCGAGCGTCGGTCGCCTCCAGCACGGTATAATCCTCCATGAGGAGCGCCTCGCGGTTGATGTCCATGATGAAGGGATTGTCCTCCACCAGAAGGATCGTGTAACTCATTGTTCTTCCTCCTTCGGAACGGTGAACCGGAAGCAGGAGCCCTCCGGCCCGGTCGACTCAAGCTCCAGCGTCCCGCCGTGGAGCGTAACCGACTCGCTGCAGATCGCAAGGCCGAGGCCCTGCCCGTTCGTTGTGGTAAAGCCCTTTTCAAAGATGTGCGGCGCGACGTCGGGCGCGATGCCCTCGCCGTTGTCGCGCACCCGGAATACGACCTCCCCGCCGCCGTCCCCGACCTCCACGGCGATCACGCCGTTCTGGGTGTGGCGGCTGGCGTTGACGACAAGGTTGATCAGCACCTGCAGCAGCAATTCAAAGTTGCCGTGCACGCAAAAACCGCAGCTCTCCGGAAAAGTAAGCGTGTTGCCCCGCTTGGCGCACACGGGTCGCAGCACCGCGCCGGCGCTTTCAAACAGCGCCGCGACGTCCACCGCCGTGAACTCCGCTTCCCGGTTGGCGCCGTAGGTATAGTCCATCAGGCGCATGACGATCTCCGCCAGCCGGTCCGCCTCCTGCCGGATGGTATCCAGCCGCTGCGGCGCGCTGTCGGCAAGACTTCCCTTTTCAAGCTGCCTGCCCATGAGCTGCGCGTAACCGGAGATGACCGTCAGCGGCGTTTTCAGCTCGTGCGCCACCGTGCGCAGAAAGTCTCGGTTCATATCGTTCACCTGCCCGAGCAGCTCGTTTCGCTGCGTCGTCTCGCGCAGCAGCACGGCCTGATTCATCTGGCGCGTATTGATGACCACGTTGAGGATCAGGATGCACACCACCATCGCCGCCGGCGTCACGCCGAAATGGTTGAGCGTGGAGTTGCTGCCCGTATTCAGCCCCTCATAGATCAGCATGACAATCAGAAGCGCGATAGCGGTGAGCGTGAGCGCGTCCAGCGCCGTCATGCGCTCTTTCCGGAAGTGACGGATAAAGCGGTAAACGTATATAAACAGGAACGGAATGCAGACAAAGCAGCAGATGTAGCATAATGTAACGAGCTGTTTTGTGCCGACGATGAAATGGCACGCCGCCAATACGGCGAAGATCGCGGTAAATACGAAGAATTCTCCGCGGTATCTGCCGCGGACCTGCGGAAAAAACGCCCGGAACAGGAAAAGCGACGAGACCGGGATGAGGGTCGCGTCCAGTACCAGCAGCCGGTAATACATGATAAAATCAAACCCTGCCGGCAGCAGATGCTCGCCGAAGAAGAACTGGTTGCGCAGGGCGATCACCGCGCAGCACAGCGCCAGCGCCACATACTCCCGGCTTTTCTGAAACGCTGCGCCGAGCAGGAAATTGAACGCAAAGAAAATGAGCCCGCCGCCCAGCAGGATCGCCCAAAGCGAAAGCCCGCGCTGGTATTCGTCGATATTCTCCGGCGTGGAGATCAGCGTATTCTGGATAAAGCCGCCGTCGTTGTGGATGAAGTTCGAGTATTGATACACGATCTCGATCCGTCCGTCTTCGCCGGAATACAGCGGCAGCGTCATATAGCGCATCATCGGCTTCGCCTTTGACGGATCGTCGGAAACACAGCCGATATTGCGCACCTCGCGCCCGTTGACGTAAACGCGGGTGCCGTAGTCGATGGAAAAGCTGCACAGCGTCAGATATGTCCGGGGTTCCGCAAGCAGTTCAAGGTGCCATGTGCCCAGCCGGTCGTCGATATCTGCGTCATTGTTTTTCTGCGGCGCTTCGGGAGACGCGAGCTCTTCGGGCGTCAGAAGCACGCCGGGCCAGTAATCCCACCGGTTGACGATATGATACACCTCTTCGGTGAAGTCGACGTCCCGCGCATCCAGCACGCCGTCCGTCGGCTCCAGCACGGGAAATTTCGTCTGCACGCGACCGCGGCATAAAAACAGGAAAGCCGCAAGCAGGATCAGCGCCGACGCCGGCAGCCAGAACTGCCTGACCAGCCGCAGACTTTTTTTACCGCTCATATCGATCCCCTCTCTCGGGTTGTTCTCGGACGGATACAAATAAAAATTGCATCAGATATTCTCAGTATAGCAGATATTTCGAAAAAAAGCGACTTTCTTTCAAAATTGTAAGAAACTATTTTTCGATGTTCGATCTCCGAGCTCCGCTGTCCGATGTCCGAGCTCCGCTGTCCCACCGCCGTCGATCGCCTTCGAACAAAAAGCCCCGGATTTCAGAAAAGAAACCCGGGGTAAAATATATATTTCCGCAAATCCGTTTTTACGACTTCACGACTTCACGATTTCACGACTTCACGATTTCACGACTTCACGTTTTCACGATAATCTCCGCTCTCCGAACTCCGCTCTTTACACCACGCCGCTCACGGTCACGACGGTCTCGCCGGGCGTTACGGTCCACTCCCCGGTCTCGGACTGCGCGAAGGTCGCCGCGGGAACGGTGATCACGCCCGCGACGGTGGCGAACGCGCCGGTCGTCTCGTCGTAGGTATAATCCGTTGTCAGCACCTTGGGCGTATCGCCGATATTCACGGTGAGACCCGAGAGGATCGGGTCGAAGGTATCGCTCAGCACGACGTTATCCCCTGCCGCGGCAGGCGCAGCGCCGGTATTGCGGATCGTGAAGGTATAGGTCAGCTGCTCGCTGCCGGAGACGGTCTGCGGAGAGAGCTCCTTTTCGATGCTCAGCTCCGGCGCGGACGCGGCGGGAACGGTTGCCGTTGCGGTCTGCTCGGTGCCGCCGCCGGTCACGGTCGCGGTGTTCGTGATCGACGCCCCGTCGCCGGGAGGCGCAAAGGCGGTCGCGGTCGTCTCGTACACAAGAAGCGCGTTCCCGCCCGCGGGGATCGAGATCCCCTCGATCGTGAGCGGCGCGCCGGGCGTTACGGTAAGCCCCGTCGTCGCCTGCGGAACGCCGTTTACAAAATACAGCAGGCTGTCCGGCGTGTATTCGAGCGGATAGACGGTCCCGCCGTCGAATGCGTAACCGCCGAGATCGTCGCTGACGGAAACGTCCGTGAGCGGAACGTCGCCGCCGTTGACAAGACCGACGGCGTAGGTCACCGTATCGCCGGACATATAGGCGGGCGTGGCGGCGCTCTTCGAGACGGTCAGCGCGTCCACAAGCTCACCGGTCGTGATATTCGAGCTCGCCGTGCCGCCGCTGTAAGTCAGCGTCGCCTGATTATGAAAAACTGCCATAGGCATATAGCCTCCTTTGGTTTGGTCCGGGAAAGTCCCGGGCGGGGAATGCTCCCCGCAGTGCATTGTATGCGAAAGGAGGCGGGAGTGACACGGTTTTAAGAGCGGAGTTCGAAGTTGCTGCTTCTCATCTCTTATCTCTTATCTCTCATCCCTGCGGCGAAGCCGCCCATCTCCGCTCTCAACTCTCCCCTCTTCTGCACTTCACGAACGCCGAGCCGCTGACGTAGGCCTCGGTCAGAAATTCCGCCATCTCCTTCGTTTCGATGCGCATCCCGTCGTCCATCCATTCGAGGATCGAGAACAAAAACGCCGAGATCGCGAAGGTCGTCAGATACTGCCGCGGGTCCTTTTCGTCGTAGATCCTGCGCGAGTTCGGGATGGTCTTCTGCAGCTGCTCCCGGATCTTATCCGCGAGATCGTTGTTGCAGCGGTTCGAGGTGACGAACTTGCAGACGATATAATTCTCCCGGCAGAAGTCGAGATACCGCGTCAGATAGGCGATGAATTCCTCTTTGCTCTCAAACTTCGCGTCGGTCGCGACGACCTCGCGCGTGAAGGTGTCGAAGATCTCCTGCTCCGTCTGCTGAAACAGGTCGTTGATATCCTCATAATAGAAATAGAACGTGGAGCGGTTGATGTCCGCCGTGCGCACGATCTCGGTGACCGTGACCTGATCAAGGCTCTTCTGCTCCAGGATCCGGAACAGCGCGTTCCGGATGTTCTGCTTCGTCCGCCGGATGCGCTTGTCGTTTTCGTTCAGCGGTCTGCGCGCCTTGCCCTGCTCGTTGTTTTCCGCCATATATTCTCTCTCCTCATAACTAATCCGATAAACGCAGCGTAATGTGTCGGATATCCGATACTTTATATGCGTTCTATCGGTTGATTTGTTTATTATCATACATTATAATAAAAAACTGAACGATTTGTCAATTGAATTATGAAGAAAATATGTTATTTTGTTTCCGAAATATCCGATATCAGTCGGTTTCAAGGCGGATTCCTTTGCCTGTTTTTTCCGCCTGTCGGATAAATCCATACAGAGGGGACGGATGAGATATGACGGTCGGCATTCCCCGCGCGGGGATGTATTACCGCTGCGGCGTGCTGTGGGAGAACTTTCTGCGCTCGCTCGGCGAGGACTACGTGGTCAGCGGCGAGACAAACAAGGCGATCCTCGAAAAGGGATCGGCGCTGATGGCGGACGAGAGCTGCCTTTCCTCGAAGATCTATATGGGGCACGTGGACTCCCTGCTGGATCGCTGCGACTGCCTGTTCGTACCGTGGCTGTCGAACTTCGGCGCGGACGGCATCAACTGCACGCGGTTTCGCGCGTACCACGCGATGATCTCCAACATTTACCGCGAGCGCGCGCCGAAGCTGCTGACCTACGCGATCGATTATTCCGGCACGCAGGATATGAAGCACGCCGGAGACGAGGAGACCGCGTTCATGAGCATGGCGAAGGCGCTCGGCAGGAGCAAAAAAGAGATCCGCGACGCGTACCGCGCGGCGAAACAGATCTCGGAGGAGGACTTCGCCCGCCGCGTCGCGCAGGCGGAAGCGGTCGCGGACGGCGAAGGGACGAAGATCCTGATCGTCGGGCATGATTACAGCATTTACGACGCGTATATCGGCAGACCGATCATCAAAGCGTTTCAGAACTTCGGCATGAAGCTCATCGACGCGAATCTCGTCGACCGCCGGCAGGCGCAGCGGGATTTCCGGAAGCTTTCGGACGGGACGCTGCCCTGGACCGTCAGCCGCGAGCTGCTGGGCGGCGTCGTCCGCTACCGGGACAGGGTCGACGGGATCGTGCTGCTGACGGGCTTCCCCTGCGGACCGGATTCCCTCGTGAACGAAGTGATCAAGCGCGAGGTCGACGACAAGCCGATTTTGTATCTTCTGCAGGACGGGCAGGACGGACTTGCGGGCGTGGAGACGCGCATCGAGAGCTTCACGGATATTCTGACCTATCACGGAAACGGAGAGAGGTAATATGAAAAAGAAAAAACAGAACGAACCGAAGAGAAACGTTTCCTTCTCGCAATTCGGCAGCTATAACCTGCTGTTCGAGTATTTCATCACTCACGGTCTCGAACAGAACTACGTGCGGCCGCCCGAGATCACGAAGCGCACGATGGAGCTGGGCAACCGCAACAGCCCCGACTTCGTCTGCTCGCCCTTCAAATTCACCCTCGGCTGTTTTCTCGAGGCGATCGAGGCGGGCGCGGACACGATCGTGCAGGTGGGCGGCGTCGTCGCGTGCAGGCTGAAATATTACGGTTCCATGCAGAAGAAGATCATCGAAGATCTCGGGTACGATATCCGTTTCGTAAACCTCGCAGAGGCGAGCCGGGAGGATCCGAGATCCTTCCTCGCGCTGTTCCGCAAGATCAACCCGGATTTCTCCCTTGTAAAGATCCTGCGCACAGGGATCACGGTGGTCGCGATGCTCGAGGCGCTGGACCGCGTGCAGCTCACCGTGAGTAAAAACGCGGGCTTCGAGCTGCGCGACGGCGATTTTGACAGGGAGTTCCGCCGCTTCTGCGGCAGACTGCTGAAGAGCCCGAACGACCCGATCTCCGTTTACCGGATCTACCGGGAGACGAAGAAAAACATGCGCGCGATCCCGACGGACGTTCCGGAGCATCCCCTGCGCATCGCGGTGATCGGCGAATACTACACGGTGATGGACGATTACAGCAGCCATAACATCGAGAAAAAAATGGCGAAATACGGTATGCGCGTCGAGCGGTGGATGAACGTCTCGCATACGCTGCTGCACTATTCCGCGCCGAAAAGGCGCAAGATCATCCGCGATTACGTGCAGTACGACATGGGCGTGACCACGACCTCGAACGTCGGCTTTGCGCTTGAATGCGCGAAAAAGGGCTTCGACGGGATCATTCAGCTCAAATCCTTCGGCTGTACGCCGGAGATCGACGCGATGCCGGTGCTGCGCAGCATCAGCAGCGACTACGATATCCCGATCCTGTTCTTCAGCTTCGACTGCCAGAACGCCGACACGGGCATAGAGACCCGCCTCGAAGCCTTCTACGATATGATCCGGCTGAAAAAAGAAGCGCAGCTGAAATCCGGCGCGCCGGAGCGCGCTGCGGCGGCGATATAAAACGATAAACGGAGAGAGAAGAAAATGAAAAAAGCGTATCTCGGAGTCGACGTCGGCTCCATCTCAACAAAAGGCGTGATCATCGACGAAAATAAGAAGATCCTCGCCGGGGAATATCTCTATACCAAGGGCGACCCGATGAACGCGGTGCGCACGCTTCTGCGCCGTCTCGAACAACAGTTCGACGCCGCCGAGCGCACCGTCGTCGCGGTCGGCACGACGGGCAGCGCGCGCAAGCTGATCGGCGCGGTGCTGAACGCCGCCGTGGTGAAGAACGAGATCACCGCCCACGCGATCGGCACGACGAACATCCACCCGGACGTGCGCACGATCTTCGAGATCGGCGGACAGGATTCCAAGATCATCATCCTGCGCGGCGGCGTGGTGACCGATTACGCGATGAATACCCTCTGCGCCGCCGGGACCGGCGCGTTCATCTCCAATCAGGCGGCGCGGCTCGATATCCCGGTGGAGGAATTCGGCGCGATCGCCATGAGATCGAACGACCCCACGCCCATCGCGGCGCGCTGCACGGTCTTCGCGGAATCGGATCTCGTGCACAAGGTGCAGATCGGCTGCAGCAAGGAGGATATCTGCGCCGGGCTCTGCCGCGCCGTCGTGCTGAATTATCTGAACAACGTGGCAAAGGGCAAAAAGATCGAGCCGCCCATCGTGTTTCAGGGCGGCGTGAGCAAGAATATCGGCGTGGTGCGCGCGTTTGAGAACGAGACCGGGCAGGAGATCATCGTCGACGAGAACGGTCATCTCGCAGGCGCGTTCGGCGCGGCGATCCTCGCGATGAGAAGCGGGGAGGAACGCCCCTTCGACTTCGCCGTCACCGAAATGGATTTTAAGATCACCGGCAAAAGCTGCGGCAGATGCGCGAACAACTGCGAGGTCATCCGCGTCTTCCGCGACGGCGAGATGATCGACAGCTGGGGCAACCGGTGCGAGCGCGGCGCGGCGAAGGCGTGAGAGCGTGTTGCGTTTTGCGTTTTGTGTTTTGCGTTTTGTGTTTTGCGTGTTGCGTTTTGCGTGTTGTGTTTTGCGTTTTTCGGATAAAAAACAACGGAGCCGACGGTCATTGTGATCGGACGGCTCCGTTATTTCCTGCCGAGAATTTGATCGGCGGTAACGTGATATAAATCGCAAAGCTTCTGAAGATGCCAAATCGGCAGCTCGATCGCCCCGCGCCCGTATGAAAGCTGAAGAATCCTCATATGCCGACGGAATCCCAATCCACGTCGTCATCATCGACAAAGCCGCTGTTTTCCGCTTCTTCCAGTTTCTTTGCCTCCTCCGGCGTCACTTTTGTAAAATCCGGGTCCCACGCAAGGATCAGCTTTTTGATAAACTCATAGGCAAAGCTTTGATCCTGCTCCGGCAGCATATCGATCAGCCTTGCGGCGTCCATTGCGATCGTTGACATGATCATCCCTCCCGTGTTATTTGTATATATCTCCCCTGTTGCCGATATCGATCACAAGCAATATTTCCAGTTCGTTTTCTTCGGTAAACTTAAAAATGATCCTCCATGAACCGAGACGCAGTCGTTTTCTTCCATCTGCATACCCCTGCATTGCTTTGATATCTCCTACAGGGGGTACTGCCGTCAAACCGGCGACTGCCTCACGGATACGATTAACTGATTTTTGTCCAGCTTTGATAAAAACTTGACCGCGTCCTTCGAGTATCTGATAATCATTGTTTTTCACCACATCTTTATTATACTGGTATTTTAATAAAAAGTAAAGATGATTTGTGTTGTTGTTTTCGGGCAACATACATAATAAAAACAACAAAGAGCCGTTAAGCTCCCTGTTGTTTATTTTCTGCCGAGAATTTGATCGGCGGTAACGTGATATAAATCGCAAAGCTTCTGAAGATGCCAAAGCGGCAGCTCGATCGCCCCGCGCCCGTACCGGGCGTACATCGTCTGCGAGATCCCGAGATAATCGGCGACCTGCTGCTGCGTCAGGTCGTGATCCTCCCGCAGATCCCGGATGATTTTTAAATAGTCCATATGATCACCGGGATTATTATACCAGGTAAACATTTTTACTATTGACTTCAGTAAATATATTTACTATAACAAACACAAAAGTTAAGGCAACACCGCACAAATACGAATGCGCGTCTTGCTTGATCTTTGTTCCGTCATATTGCACATCTTCTCCTTGCCAACCGTCAGGTTGCCTGCGGAGAATCTGTACAATCTGACGAAAAAATCTACTGCGCAATCC
>JAFRPB010000147.1 GCA_017429345.1 Clostridia bacterium
GGCTCCGCCCGTACCCGACGAAAAAATGAAAAATGAAGAATGAAAAGTGAAAAATTTCGGACGGGCTCCGCCCGTACCCGATGATATAGAAGTGTTTATTGAATTCATTCTTCATCTTATTAAAAACAGGATTGTCTATTCTATGTCCGTTCGTATCTATCCGTTTTTTGCGGCCGGGAAGAACGCTTCCCGGAATATCATTGTATATTCCGGTTCCGAAGACCTGCCCTGCGCTTTATACAATAAAAAGGCGCGTCAGCGCTTTTCCGAAATTATCCATTATCCATTGTCCATTATCCATTAAAAATCAGGAGGTATCAGACTATGTCAGCCTATCTTCCCACCGTCATCATCCCCGGTATCGGGCAGTCCCTGGTGAAGCTGCTGGACGCGCAGGGAAACGAAGTCAAAAACGCGTGGCCTTTAAGCTTCGATAAGGAGCGGGCGCTTGCGGAGATCAAAGCGCCGCTCGCGAAAATGATGCTTCTGCGCCGCGACGCGGGCTTTTCCGACGCCGTCGCGCGCCTTGTCGGGGAGGTCGTCGATCCGCTGACAATGTATCCAGACGGCACGAACAAGCACCGGCTGCGCGCGGTGCGTTATGACTGCAGCGTCGCGGACTATCCCGAGGACGAACACCGGCGGGTTTACCGCATGGTTCCGATGGAGGGGCTGGCTCAGATCATCGGTGAGGAAAAGCTGTTTTTCTTTGCGTATAATTCCTTCGGCGATCTTGAAACGCTGGCGGATGAGCTGAATGCCTTTGTCAAAAACGCGAAGGCGCTGACCGGCGCGCCGCGGGTCAATCTCATGCCCGTGAGTCTCGGCGGCGTGCTGATGAACGCTTATCTGGATAAATACGCCGGGGAATGCGACGTACACCGCGTTGTGAATATCGTTTCCGCGGTCGGCGGCACGCATGTGGTCGCCGACGTGCTCGGGCACAACGTCGACACCGACGCCGCCTCCGACGCGGCTGGGATCTTCGGCAGAAAAGCCGCGGAGATGGCGGAAAAAATGCTCAAAACCGTCCCGGCCGCCGTGACGGAAAAAACGCTGCACGCGGGCATCGACGCCGTGGCCGCGAAAGTGCTGCTGAATTGCACGGTCGTCTGGGGCTCCGTGCCGGCGGATCGGTATGAGTCGCTGGAAAAACGGTATCTCGCAGACGGAAAACGCGAGCGCGTGCGGAAGTGCGCGTCGCGGATGGCGCAGATCCATGCGGACTATCCCGCGTTTCTCAAAAAACTTGCGGACTGCGGCGTGGAGATGTATAATATCTGCGGCTACGGGCTGCCGCTGATCCCGATCGTCAAGACCAAAAACGTGCTGAGCGACGGTATGATCGATACGTCGCTTGCCTCGCTCGGCGCTTACTGCGCGCCGTCCGGCAAAATGTTCGCGCCGGGCTATACGCAGAAGAATCCGGACGTGAAGGACGCTGTTTCTCCCGACCGGAAAATCGACGCGTCCACATGCGCTCTGCCCGATACGACCTGGTTCTTCGCGGATCAGGAGCATGAGGCGATCGCCGATAACCAAAAGGCGCTCGCGCTTGCGGTGCGGCTTCTGAGCGACGACGGATTCGGCAGTGTAAACGACGATCCCGAATATCCGCGTTTCATGTAACGGGGAAAACAAATATTTACAGAGATGTAATGAAAAGAGGAAGCTTATGTCAGATCCAATTATCACCGTCGAGGGCTTGACAAAGTCCTACGGAAAGCGGCTCGTTCTGGAAGATATCTCTCTCGAGGTGCCCCGCGGCAAGCTCGTCGGCCTGCTCGGCGCGAACGGCTGCGGAAAGACCACGCTGATGAAAATCATAACCGGGCTGATCCACGATTACAGCGGTACCGTGCTGATCGACGGGCACCGGCCCGGCGCGTTTTCCAAGGGCGAGACCGCGTATCTTTCCGAACGTACCTATCTGCCCGAATGGTTCAGAATGACCGACTCAATCGCGTATTTCGGCGATTTCTTTCCGGATTTTGACAAAAACAAGGCGCTGGAACTCACGCAGCGTCTCGGCATCGACCCGCATCAGCGGCTCAAAACCATGTCGAAAGGTCAGAAAGAGCGTCTGCAGCTGGTGCTGATCATGTCCCGCCGCGCAAAGCTTTATGTGATGGACGAGCCCCTCGGCGGCGTCGATCCCGCGGCGCGCAGCGTGATACTCGATATTATCATGAAAAACTATTCCGAGAATTCCACCATGCTGATCTCCACCCATCTGGTGCATGACCTGGAGCAGTCCTTCGACCATGTGCTGATCATGGGCCGCGGCAAGGTGCTGTTTGCGGGCGATATCGGTCCGATCAAGGCAAAGGGCATGAGCGTTGAGGAAAAATACAAGGAGGTGTACGGCGATGCTTGGCAAATTGATTAAAAATGATATGCGCGCTGCGGCGCGCGGCGTGTCGAACGTTTATCTCGCGGCGCTGATCGCGATCGCCGCCATGGGCATCTGTCTGTTCGCAGACGTCGGCGTTGGCAAGGTCATCGCCTCGATCCTGCTGATCCTCGTGAGCATCGCGACCATTATCGTTACGATCGTCGCCACGCTCGGCGAATTCCGAAAAGGGATGTTCGGCGACCGCGGGTATCTGACCCATACGCTGCCCGTGAAGGGCCCGACGATGCTTTTCTCAAAGCTCGTTACCTCGTTCTGCTGGATCGTCATCAGCTACCTGCTTGTGTTTTTCTGCGCGTGGCTCGCGTATTATTACTGGATGGGCGAGAGCTCCGATTCGCTTGTCTATATGATCTCCGAGATGCTGCCCGAGCTCGGTATGCCCGAAAAAGGCGTGCTGATCGAGACGCTGGTCTTTATCGCGATCAAGGGCGTGTTTTTGATTATTGTATTCATTACCGAGGTATTCTTTGCTCTGACGCTTGCCAATGTGCGCCCCTTCAGCGCGCTCGGCGGCTTCGGCTCGGTGCTGTATTTCTTCGCGTCCTTCGGTATCGTTGTGTTCCTGTCCTCCCGCGCGGAAAAGCTGTTCCTGACGGCGGTGCTGGTCAACGCGGATCAAAGCCTCGGCTTTACGACGGATCCCGGCGCGATCACTGCGATACGAAATGCCGGCGGCGCTTCCGTTACGCTCACACAGGTGTATGTTGAGATCATCGCCGCGGTGGTGCTGTTTGTTCTTACCGCAGAGCTGATCGATAAAAAGATCAACGTCAAATAACAAAATGAAAATATACGATATTTCCGCAGATATCCTGACCGCGGCGGTCTATCCCGGCGACCCCGAGCCGCGCCTTGACCGGGCGGCGGAGATCGGGCAGGGGAGCGAATGCAATCTTTCCGCTCTTTACTGCTGCGTGCATAACGGCACGCATATCGACGCGCCGCTGCATTTTCTGCCGGACGGCGAAACGATCGACAGTATTCCTTTGGAGGCTTTTCTCGGCGACTGCCGCGTGATCTCGGTCCCCGCGGGTGCGATCACAGCGGAAAAAGTGCGGGAGCTGCTGCCGGAAAACGAGCAACGGATCATTATCAAGGGCAGCGGCGAAGCGTATTTCGACCCGCAGGGCGCCGAAGAAGCTGCGAAGCGCGGGTATCTGCTGATCGGCATCGACGCGCTGTCCGTCGGCGTGCACGGCATCCAGACGCCTGTGCACAGAGCTCTTCTCGGCGCGGGAACCGCGCTTCTTGAGGGCCTTGTGCTGAAAGACGTGCCCGACGGCAAATACTTTCTCTCCGCCCTGCCCTTAAAGATCGGCGGCGCGGAGGCCGCCCCGGTGCGGGCGGCGCTTTGTAAAAACTGAGGCAGCGGCAAAGCCGCTGCCTCAGTTTTTACAAGGGATGAGGGATAAGGGAAAAGGGATGAGAGCTTGCAAAATATTCTCTCTGCCTCAAAAGAAGCGATTACGTCAAATCTAAACAATGAATAATGAAATAAACCGAAGTGCAGAATATATCATCTGATTCTCTTATCTCTTATCTCTCGTTTCTCATCCCTCATCCCTCATCCCCGAAAAAAGATTCGGCATAACCGAATCTTTTTTCAAATATCTCTTGCATTTATCGCTAAAATTTTATACAATAACCTGTAAAGGCTTTTTGCCTTGAATTCTTTTGTTTGTTTATTAAAGAAAAAGGAGTATAAAACATGAGTGTACTGAACAAAAAGACCGTAGAGGATCTTGACGTCAAAGGCAAAAAAGTGCTTGTGCGCTGCGACTTCAACGTCAAATTCGAAAACGGCGTCATCACCGACGACAAACGCATCGTCGCCGCGCTGCCGACCATCAAATATCTGCTTGACAACGGCGCGCGCGTGATCCTCTGCTCGCATCTGGGCAGACCGAAGGGCGAGTTCGATCCCGAGTTCTCCCTGGCTCCCGTGGCGGAGCGCCTTTCCAAATACCTCGGCATCGACGTGAAGATGGCGAAGGACGTTGTGGGCGACGACGCGCACCGGCTTGCCGCCGAGCTCAAAGACGGCGACGCGATGCTGATCGAGAACGTCCGCTTTGAAAAGGGCGAGACAAAGAACGACGAAGAGCTGAGCAAGGCCTTCGCTTCTCTTGCGGATCTCTATGTCAACGACGCGTTCGGTTCCGACCACCGCGCGCATTCCTCCACCGCGGGCGTAGCCGCTTATCTGCCCTCCGCGGTCGGTTATCTTGTTCTGAAAGAAATTCAGTTCATCGGCGGCGCGCTGGAAGCGCCCAAAAGACCCTTTGTGGCCATCCTGGGCGGCGCGAAAGTCTCCGATAAGATCGGCGTCATCGAGAACCTGCTTGACAAGGTAGACGTTCTGATCGTCGGCGGCGGTATGGCGTATACCTTCCTGAAGGCGCAGGGCCATTCGATCGGCAAATCCCTCTGTGAAGAAGATAAATTCGACGTCGCGCTCGCGGCGCTGAAAAAGGCGGAGGATAAGGGCGTGAAGTTCCTTCTGCCTGTGGATTCCCGCGTCGGCAGAGAGTACTCTCCCGATACCGAGTGCATGATCGCGCCCCGCGGCGAGATCGAAGACGGCTGGATGGGCCTTGATATCGGTCCCGAGTCCGAAAAGCTTTTCGCCGAGGCGATCAAGGGCGCCGGCACCGTCGTATGGAACGGCCCGATGGGCGTTTCCGAGTGGGAAAAATTTGCTTCCGGCACGATCGCGGTCGCGACGGCGGTCGCAGAGAGCGACGCGGTCTCCATTATCGGCGGCGGCGATTCCGCTGCGGCGATCAAGAAGCTCGGCTTTGCCGATAAGATGAGCCACATCTCCACCGGCGGCGGCGCTTCGCTCGAATTCCTTGAAGGCAAGCCCCTGCCCGGCATTGAAGCGATCAACGATAAAGATTAAGTGTGAAGAGTGGAGTGTGGAGTGAGGAGTTTCGGAAGTCGCTTCGCGACTTGATTATAGTATTTATCTATATATGATCGGGTACTGGGCGCGGATCTCCGGTGGAGATCTCTGCCGGAGGCAGAAGCGCCGACCGAATCGACAGGTGAGACTCGGAGCCCGTCCTCCGCTTCACTCTTCACTCTTCAATCTTCACTCTGTATATACATATAGAAAGGAAGTTTCACTATGAACAAAGCACTTCGTCGGCCCGTGATCGCGGGCAACTGGAAAATGAACAAAACGCCCGACGAGGCGAAAGCGCTCATTGAGGAGATGAAGCCCCTTGTCGCCGACGCCGACTGCGACGTCGTCGTCTGTGTGCCCTACGTTGATATTCCCGCAGCGCTTGAGGCCACCGCGGGCAGCAATATCAAGGTCGGCGCCGAGAACTGCCACTGGGCGGAAAGCGGCGCGTTCACCGCGGAGATCTCCGCGCCCATGCTCAAGGCGGTCGGCGTTCCCTATGTCATCATCGGCCATTCCGAGCGCCGTCAGTATTTCGGCGAGACCGACGTGACCGTCAATCAGCGCACCAAAGCTGCGCTGGCGTCCGGGCTCAAGGTCATTCTCTGCGTCGGCGAGCTTCTTGAGCAGCGCGAGCAGGGCATCACCGAAGAGGTCGTGCGTTATCAGACCAAGATCGCTCTGGGCGGCGTTTCGGCCGAGGATCTGAAAAACGTCATCATCGCCTACGAGCCCGTGTGGGCGATCGGCACCGGCAGAACCGCCACCGCCGAGCAGGCGAACGAAGTCAACGCGGCGATCCGCGCCTGCATCGCCGAGCTTTACGGCAAGGACGCGGCGGACGCGACCGTGATCCAGTACGGCGGCTCCATGAACGCGAAGAACGCCGCGGAGCTTCTTGCGCAGCCTGACGTGGACGGCGGCCTGATCGGCGGCGCGTCCCTGAAAGCGCCGGATTTCTCCGTGATCGTCAAGGCGGCTTCCGTATAAGCTCTTATAATATATATTACATATTATAGAAAGGAATCTGATCGATTATGATGAAGTTGGTTTTGATCCGTCACGGCGAGAGCGAATGGAACCTTGAAAACCGTTTCACCGGCTGGACGGACGTCGAGCTTTCCGAGACCGGTAAAAAAGAGGCGGTCGAAGCGGGCAAAACGCTGGTCGCCGAGGGGTATGATTTCGATATCTGCTATACCTCTTACTTAAAGAGAGCCATCCACACGCTCAACGGCGTTCTGCAGGAGATGGACCGCGAGTGGCTGCCCGTTTACAAGAGCTGGAAGCTCAACGAGCGTCATTACGGCGCGCTGCAGGGCCTCAATAAGTCCGAGACCGCGAAGCAGTACGGCGAGGAGCAGGTCAAGATCTGGCGCCGCTCCTTCGATATCACGCCGCCGGCGCTTGCCGAGGACGACGAGCGCAACCCGAAGTTCGCTACCGCGTACCGCAACGAGGATCCCGCGCTGATGCCGCTGACCGAGAGCCTTGCGACCACGATCGAACGCGTCGTGCCGTATTTTGAAGAAGAGATCAAGCCGCAGATGGCTGCGGGCAAGCGCGTGCTGATCGCCGCGCACGGCAACTCCCTGCGCGCCCTCGTGAAATACTTTGAGGATATGTCCTCGGATGAGATCCTCGGCGTCAACATCCCCACCGCGATCCCGCTGGTCTACGAGTTCGACGACGATTTCAAATTCATCCGCAAATATTATCTCGGCGATCAGGAGAAGCTTCAGGCCAAGATCAATTCCGTTGCAAAACAGGGCAGCGCGAAGTGATTTGAATTGTGAATAAATACCCGAAATCAGGCAAAAACGCTTCTCAGATGCTTCATAAACCGTTTATAATACCGCTGAAACGCCGGTTTTTTGTGATTTGTTCCTAAAATTGCAAAGTGTAAATAGTCAATATTTCTAAGTATTGCCAAGTGGTTTTGTATTGACAATTCGTGCGGAGTAGTGTAAAATAAACACGAAGCATTGATGAAAGTCTTTGCTTGCAAATCATTAAATGGAGGAACCAAAAAGATGAAGAAGAGTTCGAAGAATGTTTTGGCTATTGTCATCTCAGTTGTTCTTGTCGTCAGCATGGCTTTCGTTGTCATGATCTCTGCGTTTGCTGATACCGGCGATGATGTCGGCACTACGGACGTTGTAGATGTTGACGAGCCTGTCACTGGCGATGAAGATGTCACTGATCCCGTCGAGGAAGAGACCACTGTTCCCGACGAAGACGAGACCACTGTTCCCGACGAGGACGAGACCACTGTTCCCGACGAGGACGAGACCACTGTTCCCGACGAGGACGAGACCACTGTTCCCGACGAGGAC
>JAFRPB010000148.1 GCA_017429345.1 Clostridia bacterium
CATCAATTATCCATTGTCCATTATCCATTGTCCATTTTTTAAAAAATTAGCTACGGTATTGTCAAAATGACTCCGAAGAATTGATTTTACTCCCTATATGATCGGGGTAAGGGGCGCAGCCCCTTCATCAATTATCCATTGTCCATTATCCATTGTCCATTAGTCTAAGGAACGCACGGCGCCGCAAACTACGCTTTTTCCCACTTCAGGGCTTTGAAGTACCGGTAAGTGAAAATCCCGACGGCGGCGGTGACGAGCTTCAGGGCAAGGAAGACCGCGCACTGCACGCTCTTGCCTTCCGTACCGTTCAGGATCAGAAAGACCGCCGAGCACACAAGCCCGATCAGAGCAAATATCGCGGTCAGCAGCGCGCCGATCGGAAGCCGGTCCTTCACGGCGAGATAAACGTACGCCCGCACGCGTTCGCCCGATTTCACGAGGCGCACGGTGTTCCACCCGAGGGTGAAGACCGCGGCGACCTCGCCGATATAGGGCAGGATCACATAAAAGGTGTTGCTCATTCCCGCGGCGTTGACAAGGCCCGAGCCGAGCACGGCGGCGAGCGCGGCGGCGAACAGCAGCGAAAGACGCAGGTTCGTCTTTTTCACATCGCCGTCAAGCGCGTAATGCGCGCCCGTATATATGTATTTGCCCTCGGCGTCGCTCGTGAATTCTTTCAGGTAGCTTTTGCCTTTATACTCACGCATCACTCGATACCGGAAAGATCGCAGCCGCGCAGCCATTCATCCGCTTTCCCGCAGATGCCGCGCAGGCAGTCCCCGTCGAACGGGCTCTCAAGACCGGCGGCCGAGAGCAGCTCCGTGAAGACCCTGCTGCCGCCCTGCCGGGTGTACGCCATATAATACTTCCACGCGTCCGCGACGCCGTCCTGTATTTTTGACCAGAACGCAAGCGCCACGGTCTGCGCGAGACAGTAATCGATATAATAGAAAGGAAAAGAATAAATATGATGCTGCCGCTGCCAGCCCTCGCCCTCGGAATAAAACGGGATCTCCCCGTCAAGGCGCATCCACGGCATGTAAACGCCCAGCAGCTCTTTCCATACGCCGTGACGCTCTTTCGGCGTCATCTGCGGTTTTTCATAGACGATATGCTGGAAGTGATCCACCATCGTGCCGTAGGGGATGAAGGTCAGCGCGCCGGCAAGGTGGCTGTAAAGGAACTTGCGGGTATCGGGCCCGAAAAATTCCTCCGCCCAGGGCCAGGAGAAGAATTCCATCGACATCGAGTGAACCTCGCAGCCCTCCAGCGACGGCCAGACGGTCTCCAGCGGAGCGCGATCGATGTTGAGCCACCCGGCAAAGGCGTGCCCCGCCTCGTGCGTGACGGTTTCGACGTCGTCGCGCGTGCCGTTGAAATTCGCGAAAATAAACGGAACGTTATAATCATAAATACCGGTGCAGTAACCGCCCGCAGCCTTGCCCTCGGTCGAAAGAACGTCCAGAAGCCCGCAATCGAGCATCATGCGGAAGAATTCGCCCGTTTCGGGGGACAGCTCGTCGTAAAACTTTTTCGCCGCCGCCAGAATATCGTCCGCGCTCCCCTGCGGCGCGGCGTTGCCGGAACGGAACAGAAGCGCGTTGTCGGCAAAGCTCATCGGGTATTCTTTTTCGATACGCTTCGCCTGCGCGCGGAAGATCCCCTCCGCCACGGGCACGACGTATTCGCGTACCGCGGCGCGGAATTTTTCGACGTCTTTTTCATTATAACAGTTTCTGCCCATGCGGCAGTAACCGAGACCGATGAAGTTTTCAAAGCCGAGCTTTCGCGCCGTTTCGTCGCGAAGCCGCACCAGCTCGTCGTAGAGCCGGTCAAGCTCGCTCTGCTTTTCTTTATACCACGCGCCCTCCGCCTTCCACGCGGCAAGCCGGCGGGCGTCGTCGGCGCAATTCTTGTGCGCCGCCAGCTGCGCGAGCGTATAAACGCCGCCTTCAAAGGGGATAAGCGCGCTCGCGAGCAATTTTTCGTATTCCTGCACCAGATCGTTCTCCCGCTGCAGGAGAGGAATGACCGCGGGGCTGAAAGTTTTGAGCCGCAGCTCCGCATTCAGAAAGATCACGCTGCCGAACTCCGCCTCAAAATCCGCGCGGAACGGACATTCAAGCAGCGCGGCCGTCCAGCGCTGAAAGTATTCTTCCAGCTCCGGTTCGGCGGCGTTCCAGAATTTTTCCTCAGCGTCATAGAATTCGTCGCGGGTATCGATCGTGTGACGGATGTGCGCCAGAGACCCCAGCGACTGCACGTGCCGGTTCAGCGCGTCAACCTCAATAAACAGCCCGCGCGCCTGCGTATAATTCTCCGCGATCTTGAATTTTTCCGTCAGATCGGCCAGCTTTTGTTCGAGCTTTTCCGTATCCGGACGGGCATAGGGCATTTCCGCGAACCGCATCACACAAATCTCCAAATTTTAAAGATTTTAACTTATTATAGCATAAATAAAAATTTTTTCAATAGATTTTTTTTATATTCTCTTATTTTGCAAACCGGCAAAATGCGCGAAATCCGCGTCCGCGCGGGGCAATTTTACCCGCCGGGAGCGTAAAACGCTTAATTTTTCCGCCGCGCCGCATCAATTTCCGAAAAACTCTTGCATTCCTGCGCCGAATACTTTATAATATATTAATAATTTCTTAAATATCTAATTTGGAAATTAATTATCTTTGATTCCCGCAAACAGACGGCGATCCGCCGCCTCCGGGGCTCAAACTGGTGGACTGATAAAAAAATGAGCACAAAAAATATCCTCTATATCGTCAAGCGTCTCGCTCTGGCGCTTCTGACGGTCTGGGTCGTGATCACGGTCACGTTCTTCGTGATGCACGCCGTGCCCGGCGGACCGTTCCTGAGCGAAAAGGCGATCTCGGAGTCCGCGCTGCGCGCCCTCGAAGCGAAATACGGCATGGATAAACCGCTGATGACGCAGTATTTCACTTATCTCAAGGATATCGTCACAAAATTCGATTTCGGGCCCTCGCTCAAGCAGCGCGGGCGCATGGTCAGCGACATTATCGTCGACGGCATGTCCACGAGCGTCAAGCTCGGTCTGGTCGCCGCCGCCATCGCTCTGGTCACGGGCGTTGTGCTCGGCGCGATCGCGGCGCTGCGCAGAAACAAATTCTTCGATAAACTGATCATGGTCGTCACCACGGCGTTTGTCTCGATGCCCTCGTTCATCATGGGCGTGCTGCTGCTGATCGCGTTCGTGGTAAAGCTGGCGTGGTTCCCCGGAAACGGCTCCACGCCGCCCGGTCTTGTACTGCCGATCATCACACTCTCGCTTTATCCGATGGCGTATATCACGCGTCTGACGCGCTCCTCGATGCTCGACGTGCTCGGGCAGGATTACATCCGCACCGCGCGTGCGAAGGGCGTCGCGCGGCGCCGCATCATTTTCGGCCACGCGATGAAGAACTCCCTGATCCCGGTCATCACCTATTTCGGGCCGATGATCGCCTATATCGTCACCGGCTCTATCGTCGTCGAGCAGATCTTCGCGGTGCCCGGCATCGGCAGACAGTTCGTATCGAGCATCATCAACCGGGACTACCCGATGATCATGGGAACGACGATCGTTCTCGCCGCGCTGATCGTGATCATGAACCTTGTGAGCGACATCCTGTATAAGGTCGTCGATCCGCGCATCAAGCTGGATTAAGGAGGGAAGCGCCGTGAAGAAAAAAATTCTGACGATGCACGTCAACATGGACGATTTTCTCCCCGCCAGCGCGGAAGAAAAAGAGTATATGGTGCAGATGCGTCCCTCCACCACGTTTTTCCGGGACGGCGTCAGGCGCCTGATCAAAAATAAGATCGCGTTCATCAGTCTGCTCGTGATCGTCGCGATCACGCTCTCCGCGATCTTCATCCCGATGTTCTGGCCCTACAGCTACGAGCAGATGCTCGGCGTGCGGCCCGGCAAGCCCGTGGACGCCTCCTACAACAATCTCAAGCCCTTTACCTACGGCAAGACCGAGCAGGCGGCGATCGACGCGGGCGAAAAGGTATTCCCGCATATCTTCGGCACCGATTCCTCGGGCCGCGACTATTTCATACGCGTCGTCTACGGCACGCGCATCTCGCTCGCGGTCGGCTTTTTCGCGAGCATCATCGTGCTGGTCATCGGCATCACGATCGGCTCGATCGCCGGGTATATCGGCGGCAAGGTCGACCTGATCATCATGCGCGTCGTCGATATTATTTACTCCCTGCCGGATATGCTGATGGTCATTCTGCTGGCGTCGGTCCTCGGCACGACGATGAAGACGGCGCTTGCGGGCACGAGCCTTGAAAAGATCGGCTCGAACATCATCAGTCTGTTTATCGTGTTCGCCCTGCTTTACTGGGTGTCGATGGCGCGTCTGATCCGCGGGCAGATCCTTTCGCTGCGCGAGCAGGAATACGTCCTCGCGGCGCAGGCGACCGGCGCGAAAGCGGGCTGGATCATCCGCAAGCACCTGATCCCCAACTGCATCAGCGTGGTCATCATCTCCACGGCGCTGCAGATCCCCAACGCGATCTTTACCGAAAGTTATCTTTCGTTCCTCGGCCTCGGCGTCAACGCGCCGATGCCCTCGCTCGGCTCTCTCGCGTCCGACGCGCTGAACGGTATTTATTCCTACGCCTACCGTCTTGTGATCCCGGCGATCGTCATTTCGCTGATCGTTCTGTCGCTGAACCTGTTCGGCGACGGTCTGCGCGACGCGTTCGATCCCAAGCTCAACGCTTAACGGAGGTGCGCGGATATGAGTTTACTTGAAGTCAGAGATCTTCACACCTCGTTTTTCACCGACGCGGGCGAGGTCCCCGCGGTCAACGGCGTTTCGTTCACGCTCGAGCGCGGCAAGGTGCTCGGCATCGTGGGCGAGTCCGGCTCGGGCAAATCCGTGACGGCGTATTCGATCATGCAGATCCTCGCCGACACCGGCAAAATCGTCGGCGGCTCGATCAAGCTCGACGGGCAGGAGCTCGTCGGCGCGGGCGAGAAGGTCATGCGCACCGTGCGCGGCAATAAAATATCCATCATCTTCCAGGATCCCATGACCAGCCTCAACCCGACCTACACGGTCGGTCACCAGCTGATCGAGGCGATCCGCCTGCATACGAACCGCGATCAGAAGCAGGCGTACGAGCGGGCGGTCGAGATGCTGCGTCTTGTCAACGTCAACGATCCGGAAAAACGCATGAAGCAGTATCCCCACGAGCATTCCGGCGGCATGCGGCAGCGCGTGATGATCGCAATGGCGCTCGCCTGCGAGCCCGATATCCTGATCGCCGACGAGCCGACCACGGCGCTGGACGTGACGATCCAGGCGCAGATCCTCGAGCTGATGCAGTCGCTGCAGAAGGAGCTTGGCATGGCGATCATCATGATCACCCACGACCTCGGCGTCGTCGCGCAGCTCTGCGACGAGATCATCGTCATGTACGCCGGCGGCATCTGCGAGCAGGGCACGGCGGACGAGATCTTCTACAATCCGCGCCACGAATACACCAAGGGGCTGATGCGCTCGATCCCGAGCGTCGACAACGACGGCGAGAAGCTGCAGCCGATCACCGGCACGCCGATCGACCTTCTGAATCTGCCCGCGGGCTGTCCGTTCGCTCCGCGCTGCGACAGCGCCATGAAGATCTGCATCCGCGAAAAATGCGCGAGCGTGCGCATCAACGACGATCACGCGGCGGCTTGCTGGGTCAACGTCAAAGACGGATTCAACGAGGCGTATGATCCCGACGGGACGGATAACGGCGAGGAGGTTTGAATATTATTATGGCAGAACAGGAAAAAACTCCGCTTGTCGATATCCGGCATCTGAAAAAATATTTCAACATCAGCACCGGCATGTTCTCTTCGAAGCCTCTCAAGGCGGTCGACGACGTTTCGTTTACGATCAAAAAAGGCGAAACGCTGGGGCTTGTCGGCGAGTCCGGCTGCGGCAAGACCACGGTCGGCAGAACGATCCTTCAGCTTTATAAGCCCACGGGCGGCGAGATCATCTACGACGGCAAGCCCGTGCGCACCGCGAAAGACCTTGCCGCGTTCCGCACCAAGGCGACGATGGTGTTTCAGGACCCGTATTCCTCCCTGAACCCGCGCATGACCGTCGCCGACATCATCGCAGAACCCCTCGACGTGCACAATCTATGCAAGACCAAGGAGGAACGCCGCGAGCGCGTTCTGCAGCTCATGGATTACGTCGGTCTCAACAGCGAGCACGCTTCCCGTTACGCGCACGAGTTTTCCGGCGGTCAGCGGCAGCGCATCGGCATCGCCCGCTCGCTCGCCGTCAACCCGGAATTCATCGTCTGCGACGAGCCGGTCTCCGCGCTGGACGTTTCGATCCAGGCGCAGGTCATCAATATGTTTGACGAGCTGCAGGATAAACTTGGGCTGACATACCTGTTTATCGCACACGACCTTCTGGTGGTGCGGCACATCAGCGACCGCATCGCCGTGATGTATCTCGGTAAGATGGTGGAGCTCGCCGAAGCGCGGGATATCTACGATCACCCGCTGCATCCTTACTCAAAATCCCTCATTTCCTCGGTGCCGGTGCCCGACCCGAAGGTGGCGCGGGCAAATCAGCGCATCGTGCTCAAGGGCGACATCCCGAGCCCGCTCAACGCGCCCTCCGGCTGCCCGTTCCGCACGCGCTGCCAGTACGCGACTGACGCCTGCGCGCAGTCGATGCCCGAATTCAAGGAAGTCAAGCCCGGCCACTTCGTCGCGTGCCATCGGACGGAAGAGATTAATTAGAGTCGAGAAACGAGAGTCGAGAGTCGAGATGAGCGGCTTCGCCGCAGAGATGAGGGCGTATAGAGATAAGAGATAAGAAGCGCAAGGCAGCGTTTTACGTCTCAAAACGCAATATAAGGCATCTTATTTACGATCTCACTATCTCTCAAGCTCACGATCTCACCGTCACGGTCGCAACACGCAAAACGCAACACGCAAAACGATCTCACGATCTCGCGACTTCACGATCTCACCGTTGCCTGTTGCTCGACCGTTGACTGTCGACCGAACAACAATCTCTCGATTGCCGACTGCCGATTGCCGAACAACGATTTCACGACTTCACGATTTCACTGTTCACTGTTCACCGTTCACTTTTCACTGAAAATCGGTTTCATCCGGACTTATGTCCGGTTTGGAATAAAGTAAATTATCCGGGGTTACTGCGTCCCGGAAAAATTAAAGGAGGAAAATCCATGAAAAAAATCTTAGCAGTTCTGCTGGCGCTCGTTCTGGTTCTCACGGCTTTCGCATCGTGCACCAAGAAACCCGCCGAGCCCGGCAACGAAGGCAAGACAGAGCCTGCTGACACGCCGACTCCCGTTGCGACTGCGACGGACGGCCTCAACGTCTGTATTGCCAGCGAACCCGACACCATCGACCCCGCGCTCAACTCCGCGGTCGACGGTGCGACCCTGATCGCGCACCTGTTCAGCGGTCTTGCGAAATGGGCGCAGGATGACAGCGGCAAACTCGAGATCGTCGCCGACGCAGCCACCGAGCTGACCGAAGGCGTCGTCAACGAGGACGGCACCGTCACCTACACCTACACGCTCAGAGACGGCCTGACCTGGTCCGACGGTCAGCCTGTCAAGGCCGAAGACTTCATCTTCGCGTGGAACCGTGCCGCTTCCGCCGACCTCGGCGCCGACTACGGCTACATGTTCGAAGTTGTCGACGGTTACGAAGCCATGCAGGAGGAAGGCTCCACCTCGAAGCTCAACGCCGAGGCTGTTGACGAGAAGACCATCAAGGTCACCATCATCACCGACGTTCCTTACTGGAATGAGCTTCTTGCGTTCCCGACCTACTTCCCGGTCCGTGAGGACGTCGTCGCCAACGAAGAGTGGGCGACCGATCCCTCCACCTACGTTTCCAACGGCCCCTACAAGCTTGCCAAGTGGGACCACAACAGCCTGATCACCCTGGAGAAGAGCGACAGCTATTATGACGCCGACGCCGTCACCATGGATAAGATCAACTTCTACCTTTCCGACGACGCGAACAACATGCTCGCCAACTTCGAAAAGGGCGACTGGCTCCTGATCGACGACGTTCCGACCAACGAGATTGCGAACCTCAAGACCAAGTATCCCGACGAGTTCAAGATCGCCGGCCAGATCGGCACCTACTATGTCTGCTGGAACATCAACGAGGAGATCCTTCCCGAGGGTTCCGAGCTCACCGGCGCCGAGGCAGAGGCTGCGCGTGAGGACATCCGTAAGGCTGTCAGCCTGCTGTTCGACCGTAACTACATCATCGACGAGATCGCCCAGGGCGGCCAGATCCCCGCTTCCTCCTTCGTTGCGATGGGCATGACCGACGCCGACGGTTCCGAGTTCTATAAGAACGCCGGTTCCTCCGCCGACTTCGCCGGTTACTACAACGTCGATGCCGACGCGCAGGAGTCCAATTTCAACTCCGCGATCGAGACGCTGAAGAAGTATTACGACTATGACGAAGCGAGCGGCAAGTTCACGAACTTCCCGTCCATGACCTATCTGTACAACACCTCCGAAGGCCACAAGGCCATCGGTGAGTACCTGCAGAGCGCTCTCGCGGGCATCGGCATCACGATGAACCTCGAGAACCAGGAGTGGAACACCTTCCTGAACACCCGTAAGGACGGCAACTACTCCATCGCGCGCAACGGCTGGCTCGCGGACTACAACGATCCCATCAGCTTCCTTGACATGTGGACCTCCGGCTCGGGCAACAACGACGTCCAGTACGGCAAGGGCGCCAACGCCGAGATGAAGCACTACAGCCTTGACCTGACCTCGTACGGCTATGCCGACGTGAAGGTCGAGAACGGCACCTGGGCTGAGACCTATGACGTCCTGATCGCGAAGATCAAGACCTGCACCGATAAGGACACCCGTTATAAGCTCATGCACGTTGCAGAGGATATGCTTATGGCTACCGGCTGCCTGTGCCCGCTGTATTACTACACCGACCTGTACATGATCAGCAGCAGCGTTCAGGGCTTCTTCTCGAACCCGCTCGGCTACAAGTACTTCATGTACACCACCATTGCGTAAGTTCTGTTAAAAAAACGCCCGTTCCGGCTTTGCCGGAGCGGGCGTTTTTTAGTTGATAGTTGCTGGTTGATAGTTGCTGGTTGCCGGTTGTTGGTTGCCGGTTGGCAGTGTGAAGAATGAAGAGTGGAGTGCCGAAATCGCTGCGCGATTTGATGGCTGAATATGATGAAATAAAGCTCCAGCGGGACGCACATCCGTTTTTTTGCAGCTTCGCCTGAAACGGCGCGTCAGATGTCCGGCGGCAGCTTCGCTGTTTTGCGGCGCTGCTTGATACTTTTACATATATTCCCGAAACCTTTCTCCGCATACCGATAGATAAGACGGAAAAGATAAGCAAAAAGCAGACTCGCCAGAAACGACAGCGAAACGATTATGAAAAAATAACGCACAAAGATCTGCTGCTGTGTCAAAACGCCGTCAGCCGAATTGAATACCCGGTCATGAAAGAAAGCATACAGAAACTGATCCGAAATATAACTGAACAGGAATATCTCAAACGTAAGATTTGAAATAAGCGCAAGCACCTTTTTCACGCCTGCTTTGCCGATTCGAATATCATAAAACAGAAGAAAAACGAGAACGCTTTCAATCAACACCGGCAAGCTGCCGTAGACAAAAAGCATCTCACGGTTGAGCCCGATCCTTTCGGTCGCGGCCAATAACGCCGTCAGCGCCGCAGTCGTGCCGACAAGCACTGAAAAGCAAACCGGTTTACGCACCCTGACCGGATATTTTGAGAGAAAAGCGCCGATCATATAATACATAATCGGGAATAAAAGGGTCCACCAGTCGGGAAACGTAATAAAATATATGCTTCGTATTTTGTCGGTGATCGGATTTATCGTCAAGGGAACCGCAATAACAAAAACAAGCGAAAAAAGAACGATCAGAAAACGCTTCCGGTCAAGCTCTTTGACTGCGAGGTTCAAAAGAGGAATGAGCAGAAACAACCCGATATACATATTCACATACCATGCGTAGCCGTCTGCCGTAAAACGGGTAATGTAACTGAGCATTCTTGTCGGATACAGCAACTCGCCCGTCGTTCGGCGGTAAATCAGACAGATAACACTGATAAGAACATAAACGATCAAAATCCTCAGCAATTTTTTATAATATGAACGCGTCATTTGTTTGCCGTTTTCGAGAAAACCCGTGCACATCAAAAATATCGGCACGCAGGTGATAAAGATCCATCGCATAGCGGACTGCAGAAGCATATTCAGTCCGGCGACGGGCGTATCAAGATATTTTGTATACAGAAAAAAATGAACTCCGACGACAAAAAAGACGGCAAGAACCTTCAATATATCAATCCCGGTCAACCTGTTTTTATTGGCATCATTCATAAAATCATCCCTTTTGCAAAATCGTCCGGAAACGATCAGAAACACTTTTTTCTTCCGTTTCTCCTGCACTCGGTCATACTACCGCAATGGTAGCAGACTTCGTTTTCAAGCGGTTGTCCCGCAAAGAAATCCGTGATATTCTTCACCGTTGTTTCCGCAATATTCTCCAACGCTTCCCCGGTCAGGAACGCCTGATGCGAGGTCACGAGAACGTTCGGCATCGAGATCAGACGCGCGAGGGTGTCGTCGTCGAGGATATGCCCCGAACGATCCTCAAAAAACAGATCGGATTCTTCCTCGTAAACGTCGAGACACGCTGCGCCGATTTTCCGCGCCTTGATCCCCTCGAGCAGCGCCTCCGAGTCGATCAGCGCTCCGCGGGAGGTGTTGATCAGCACGACGCCTTTTTTCATTTGCCGGATGCTTTCGGCATTGACAAAATGGCGCGTCTCTTCCGTCAGCGGACAGTGCAGGGAAATGATATCGCTGCGCCGGAACAGCTCCTCCGGCGAAACGTATTCGATCCCCGCGTCCTTTGCCGGGAATTTGTCATAGGCGATCACGCGCATACCGAAGCCGCGGCAGATATCGATAAACACCCGCCCGATCCTGCCGGTGCCGACGACGCCGACGGTTTTGCCGTGCAGATCAAAGCCCGTCAGGCCGTTCAGGCTGAAATTGAAATCCTTCGTGCGGATATAAGCCTTATGCAGACGGCGTACCGAACAAAGCAGCAGCGCCATCGCATGCTCCGCGACCGCGTACGGCGAATAAGCGGGCACGCGCACAACGTGGATTCTGCCGAACACCGCCTCAAGATCGATATTGTTGAATCCGGCGCAGCGCAACGCGATCAGCCGTACGCCGTACGAATACAGTCTCTCGGCAACCGCCGCATTTACGTCGTCATTCACGAATACGCAGACCGCGTCCGCGCCCTCGGCAAGTCCGACGGTGTCCGCATTCAGCTTCGTTTCATAGAATTTGAAAGTGAAACCGTTTTTCCCCTCATATTTTTCAAACGCTTTTTTGTCATATTCCTTTGTATCAAAAAACGCGATTTTCATACTGCATCCTCCGAAGAAACCCGTTTATTAATGCTATCATATCGCCGATCCGACGGAAAGTCAAGCGCAATGAGAAAGCGCTTCCGGGGAAATGCCCCGCCGCACGTCCGTTTTTTCTGCCGCCTCTCACGACTTCACGACTTCACGATCTCACGACCTCACGATTTCACGACCTCACGATTTCACGACCTCACGATTTCACGACTTCACGACTTCACGATTTCACGACTTCACGATTTCACGACTTCACGACCTCACGATTTCACGACCTCACGACTTCACGATCTCACGACCTCACGACCTCACGACCTCATGACTTCATGACCTCATGACTTCACGACCTCACGACTTCACGACCTCACGACTTCCGCCTCCAAAGCGCACAGACTCTCCGTTCGCATCTCGGGACTCGGGACTGCAAATTCAGATTTATGCTGACGCACAAATCTGAATTTGCACTTGCCAAAACAAAAGAATCATTGTATAATATATCCTGTATATTTATATTATGCGGAATAATACCTCAAAGAGGGATCGTTTATGTTATTTTCACAGGATATATGCATCGATCCGGGCACGTCGAACACCCGGGTATACGTCAAGGGCAAGGGGATCGTGATCAACGAGCCCTCCGTTGTCGCGATCGACGCGGACGGCGGCAGCAGCGTCGCCGCGGTCGGCAGCGAGGCGAAGGAAATGATCGGCAGAACGCCCGGCTCCATTACAGCCGTCTGCCCCATCAGAGGCGGCGTGATCGCGGATTTCGACGTGACTGCCGCCATGCTGCGCAGGCTGATAAAAAAAGCGACGAATAACGCCGTATTCACCAGAGTCCGCGCAATGATCTGCATTTCCGCCGGCGTGACCGACGTTGAGCGCCGCGCCGTGCATCTTGCCGCGCGGGACGCCGGCGCGAGCTACGTCAGCCTGATCGAGTCGCCTATGGCGGCGGCGATCGGCGCGGGCCTCACGATCACGCGACCGAAGGGCTGCATGGTCGTGGATATCGGCGGCGGCTGCACCGAGATCGCCGTACTCGCGCTCGGCGACGTGGTCTCCTCCCGCGCGATCCGTATCGGCTCGAAGGATATGGACGAGGCGATCATCGAGTACGTCCGACACAGAAACGAGCTGCTGATCGGCGAACGCACCGCGGAAAACGTGAAGATCAAAATCGGCTCCGCGCAGCCTTACGACGGCGAAAGCGCGCTGAGCATCAGCGGCCGCCGTCTCGAGGACGGTCTGCCCGGCAGTGCGGAGATCTCCTCCGCCGACGTGCGCGAAGCGCTGTATGAGCCGCTGTCGAAGATCGTCGGCCTTGTGCGCTCCACGGTCGAAAAAACCCCGCCGGAGCTGGTGGGCGACATTCTCGACACGGGCATCGTTCTGACCGGCGGCGGCGCGCTTCTGCGGGAGCTGCCGAAGCTGATCCGGCAGGAGGTCAGGATTCCCGTGCGCGTTGCGGAAAATCCGCAGAACTGCGTGATCCGCGGCGCGGGCAGATGTCTTACCAACAGAGTGCCGAAAAACAACGATTAAGAGGTGCGGCAAGTGAAAGATTTTATCCGATCGCAGACCTTCAAGATCGTGCTGATCCTGTTGTGCGCCGCGTTTCTGGGCTGCGTCGCGGCTTCGGCCGCGACCGGCGGAACGTCGCCGCTCACACGGGCGGTCGACGTTGTGTTTACCCCGCTGGAAAAGCTCGCGGGCGCCGTCGCAAAGAATCTGTCCGATATGAACGCCGCGTTCGTCTCCGCCAGATACTATCAGAATCAGATGGGGGAAATGCAGAACACGATCGACGAGCTGCGTTCTCAGCTGGTCGATTATGAACAGACGGTGCAGAAGCTCGCGGATTACGAGTCTATGCTCGGTCTGAAGGAGTCGAACCCCGATTATGTTTTCGCCGCCGGCACCGTGATATCGCGCGACGTCGCCGACGGATATTATTCCTTTGTTCTCGGGTGCGGCACATCCGACGGCGTCGAGGTCAACGACCCCGTCGTTTCGGGGCCGTATCTGGTCGGCATCGTGAAGGAAGTGCGGGATTCCAGCTGCGTTGCGCGCACGTTCCTCTCACCCGAGGTCAACGTCAGCGCGTATGAGGTCAGAAGCCGGGAAGAAGGCTTCGTCTCCGGTTCGGCAAAGCTTGCCTCGACGGGACAGTGCAGCTTTTCGGGGCTTGAAAAGGGCACGTCCGTCGCGAAAGGCGGCATCGTCTGCACCTCGGGGATCGGCGGCATCTTTCCGCGGGATCTGATCGTGGGAACCGTGACGGAAGTGCTGGACGAGGACGAAAACACCTCCGCCTACGCGGTGCTGGAACCCGGGATCAATATGTCCGAGCTGATCACGGCGTTCGTGCTGACGGATTTCGCGGGCAAAGGCGAATGAATAACGGACAATAAATAAATGAAAAATGAAAAATGTAAAATTAAGGACGGGCTCCGCCCGTACCCGATAATATAAGAAGGTATATTATACCATTCTTCATTCCGGAAGCACCATTGTCTATTGAATGTTTGCGTATAGTTTACTGTGAACGACCTTTCCGTATTATAATTGTTCATTTTTGCCCCTTAAGTAACCTTGGCGAATATATAATTCAAGTCGCTTGCGACTTCCGCCGCTTCACTCTTCACTCTCCACACTCCACACTATAAAATCAAGTCGCTTGCGACTTCCGACATTCCTCATTCCTCACTTCTCATTTCTCATTCAAACAAAGTGGGGCGCAGCGCGTCCCGCATACACATCAATGAAAGGGGGCGACCCGCGTTGCGCAACCATAAGCTTCTGCTCGCGCGGCTGCTCGCGGCGGTCGTACTGCTTCTGACCGCGCTTTTGCGCGCGTCTGCGTTTCTGCCTTCGTTCGGCAGAGCGTTTCTGCTGCTCCCCGCGATCATATGTCTTGCGATGTTTGACGACGTGATCCCCTCTCTTTTATTCGCGCTGGTTTTCGGCGCGGTCTGGGACGCGTCAAGCGTCGGCAGAGACGGCGTTTACACCTTATTCTGCGGCATAGCCGCCGTCGCGGTCTGTCTTTGCGTGCGGTATTATCTGCGCCGCAAAACGGCGACCGCGCTGCTGCTGAACGCCGTCGCCGTTGTTCTGACGTTCGCCGTCAGCTTCCTGATCGCGGACGGCTCCGGGCGGGACGCGCTTCTTCCCGCGCTCACCCGCGGTCTGCCCGCGGCGATCGTCGCGTTCGCCGTCTCCCCTCTCTATTATCTGATCTATAAAAAAATCTATTCCTCCGCGCTCGTCCGCGCCGATATGCGGACGTTCCGCATCCCCGAAAAGAAACGATGAGAAAAATCACTCCGAAAAACAGAACACGCACCGTGATACTCTCCGTGCTGGCGGGGCTCATCGCCCTGATCTATCTCGGGGATCTGTTTTCCGTGCAGATCGTTCACGGGAACGAATACCGTGAAAAAATGCGATCGGTCACCGAATACACCGTGCCTGTCGCAGCCGCCCGGGGCGATATCCTCGACCGCAACGGCAACGTGCTCGTTACCGAGCGGCAGGGCTTTTCCGTGGTATTCGACTATACCCGGTTCACCGACAATACGGACCGGGCGGCGCGCAACGAGATCATCTCGCGCCTGATCCTGCTGTTTGACGGACACGAGCAGGAATGGAACGACGCGATGCCGCTTGAGATCGACGCGGCCGGCACGCCCTTCTTCCCCGACGACAGGGAAAACGAGATCCGTTATCTCAAATCAAAGGATCTTCTGAATATGAACGATTACGCCACGGCGCAGAACTGCTTTGACGCCGCGGTGGAAAAATACGAGTTGGAGAAATTCGACGCGCGCATGGCGCGGGATATCGCGTCGGTCTATTACTCGATGTTCAAGACGCAGTTTTCCGCCGCCGCGCCTTATACCTTCGCCGCCGACGTGCCGATCGAGCTTGTGGCGGTCATCAAGGAGAACAATTTTGATTATACCGGCGTAGACGTACAGGTCGTTACCTACCGGGAATATCCCGACGGCACGGTCGCCCCGCATCTTCTGGGCGTCGTCGGCGGGATGAACGAAAACGAATACGCGGCAAAAACCGCAGAGACCGCGGAAAAGCTCGCGGACGAAACCCTGACCGACGAAGAAAAAAAGCAAATCAAAAAAAGCGCGTATGCGATGAACGATACCATCGGCAAAACCGGTGTGGAAGCCGCCATGGAATCCTATCTGCGCGGCACGGCGGGCGAACGGACGATCCGGATCGACGCGGACGGCGTGACGGAGGATTTTCTCTCCCTGACGCCTCAGACCGGCGATACCGTGATCACAACGCTCGACAAGGACCTGCAGAAGGTCGCGCAGAAGGCGCTGCGCAGCAGGATCATCGAGCTGACCGGCCCCGCGGGGCTGGAGGCTGCCGGCGCGGTGGTCGTGCTCGACACGACGAACGGCGACGTGCTCGCGGCGGCGTCTTATCCCTCTTATGACCTTTCGACCTATTACGACGATTATAACGATCTGGCTGCGGATCCCGCCGCGCCGCTGTGGAACCGCACGCTGCAGAGCACCTACGCGCCCGGCTCGACGATGAAGCCCGTCATGGCGCTCGCCGGTCTGCAGGAGGGCGTAATCGACAAGAACACCGTATTTTACTGCTCAAGCAAGTTCGAATATATGGATCACACCTTCGGGTGTCTTTCCGCGCACGGCTATCTCAATGTGGAGAACGCGCTGAAATACTCGTGCAATATCTTTTTCTACAATGTGGCCGACAAGCTCGGCATCAACCGCATGAACAAATACAGCGCCATGTTCGGTCTCGGATCGAAAACCGGGATCGAGCTCGGCGAGGCCGCCGGCGTGCTCGCGAGTCCCGCGCACAGAAACGCGCGCGGTCTTACCTGGTACTCGGGCGACGCGATCCAGGCGGCGATCGGTCAGTCCGACAACCTGTTCACGCCGATGCAGCTTGCGAATTACGCCGCGACGATCGCAAACGGCGGCACACGCTGGGTGCCCCATATCATCAAAAGCGTCTGCACCTCGGATTTTTCGAAAACCGTTTTCGAAACACAGCCCGAGGTCGCGGCCACCGCGGACGTTTCAAAAGAAAATTTCGACATCGTGCGCGAAGGTATGCTGCTCGTCACGACCGAGGGCACCGTGCGCGGCGCGTTCGCCGAGGTGCCGGAAAAATGCGCGGGCAAAACCGGTACCTCGCAGGTCAAAAAGATCATAGACGGAGACCTTGTGAAAGGGAATAACGGCTTCTTTATCTCCTACGGGCCCTACGAATCGCCCGAGCTCGCGATCGCCGTGGTCGTCGAAAACGTCGACAGCGGCAGCGCGACGGCAGACGTGGCGGCGGAGATCTATAAATACTGGTTCAACAGAACGGACAGCGTCCCGCCCGCGCAGGCGGTGGGAGTCGTGCTTGAATGAGCTCTGCTCATTCAAGCAAATGAGGAATGAGAAATGAGGAATGAGAAATGAAGGACGGACTCCGTCCGTACCTGATTGCAGATGCGCGTATACTTTATTTTTCAGAGACTATCCGCACGATCATTGTTTATTCTTTCCCCGAGTTTTCCCTTACCGAATATATAATAAAAAG
>JAFRPB010000149.1 GCA_017429345.1 Clostridia bacterium
CGGCACGCACCTTGCTTGCATCTTTCCCGTCATATCGCCCAAAAATCCCTTGAAAGGCGACAGCCTTCCTGCGGTCTTTTTGAACAATCTGACGAAAAATCTGACGGCGCAATCTGCGCACCGGAATTAATCAGCGCTTACCTAATGCCCAATGCCTAATGCCGTGAAATCAGGTTTACCAATTCGACCGTCTGATCCGGTCGATAAAATCCGCATACCACCTCGGCAGCGGGGCTTCGAATTCCATATATTTGCCGCTCGTCGGATGAACAAAGCCGAGTACAGCGGCGAAAAGACACTGTCCGCGCAGCCCGAAATCGTTTTTTTCTCCGCCGTATACGGTATCGCCCGCCACGGGGTGCCCGATCGAAAGCATATGCACGCGGATCTGATGCGTTCTGCCGGTTTCGAGTACGCATTTCACGTCGCAGAAATAATTGAACCTTTCCAGCACCGCCCAGCGCGTGACCGCGTCGCGGGGGTTGACGCCGCCGACGGTCTGCTTCTTCCGGTCATACGGATGTCTGCCGATGGGACGGTCCACGATCCCCATATCCTCTTTGAGATTTCCCAGCAGAACGGCACGGTATTCCCTTTTGAAGGAATGCGCTTTGATCTGTTCCGCGAGCGCGAGATGCGCTTTATCGTTCTTCGCAACCATCAGAAGGCCGCCTGTATCCTTATCAATGCGGTGAACGATGCCCGGCCGGATCTCGCCGTTAATGCCGGAGAGCGAATCCCCGCAATGGTTCATCAGCGCGTTGACGAGCGTGTCGTCGTAATGCCCCGGCGCGGGATGCACGACCATGCCCTTTGGCTTGTTGACCACGAGCAGGTCGGGATCCTCATAAAGAATATCGAGCGGGATATTCATCGGGCGGATATCCGTCGGCTCCGGCTCGGGCAGCATGATCTCGACCTTATCGCCGAATTTCAGCTTATAATTCTTCTGGATCGCCCTGCCGCCGACGGTGACAAGCTCTTTTTCGAGCAGATTCTGCACCGCGTTTCTCGAAAGCGAAGGCTCGAACATCGAGATCGCCTTATCGGCGCGGATCCCCGCGAATTCGTCGTCGGTGAGAAATTCAAGCTTATCCATCCGTCTTCTCCGCCGGGCGTTTGCCGCGCGCGTCGCGCACGGTCTCATAAATCAGGTAAATCATCAGCGTAATGCAGCCGACGACGATCATGCAGTCGGCGAAATTGAACACGGGAAAATCGATAAAATCCGCGCTGAGATAATCCGTCACAAACCCGTTGATCAGCCGGTCCGCAAGATTCGCGGCGCCGCCGGCAAAAATCAGCGTCAGGCAGACGTTCTGAATCGCGCCGCCCTTTGAAAAAACGGAATAGACAGCGATCAGCACGAGCGCGATCCCTACGAAGACCGACAGCAGCTGCGGCTTATCTCGGAACATCCCCCACGCGGCGCCTGTGTTCTGCGTATAGCATAAACTGAACACGCCGGGGATCAGCTCCAGGGGTCTTTCAACCAGAGACGAGTTTTTGACCGCCGCCTTGATCAAAAGATCGGCAACGAAAAGCACGGTTGCCGCGCAAAACTGTGTCAGCAACCGTATCAGCTTTTTCTGTTTAAGTTTTTGATTTGCAACCGCCATGATTATCTGTGTTTTTTGCGTTTACGGGCCTTTTTGCCGCGATCTGCGGCGGGCTTTGCGAAAGTCTCCGGCAAAGCCTCTTCCTGCGCGGGCAGGTCCGCCTGCGCTTCTTCGGGCTCAGCGCCGGGAAGATCCTCGTCGAAGAATTCCGCATCCTTCGCTTCTTCCGTCGTCTCGGAAGAAAAGCTTTCATCCTCGTCAAAAGAGGCGAAATCATCAAAGACGTTTTCTTCGTTGATCTTTGACGGTTCATCGGCAGCCGGCGCATCTGATACGGTTTTTTCCATCACGACGGTATCCGCAGATGCGATGCGCTCGTCGTCGGCGGTATTGTCCGGCAGGTCAAAGGAATCAAACGAATCAAAGCCGTCGTCAAATCCGTCGTCAAAGTCCCCTTCTTCCTGCTTCGCTTCTTCGTTTTCAGTCTCCGGCGCGATATATTCCGGGAACGCGTCTTCTTCGCCGCCGAACTCGTCAAAGCCGTCCGCATCGTCGATCTCGCCGAAATCACCGGTATCGATCTGCACGACAAAAGCTCCGTCTTTTTCCGGCTCGTCCTGCGGATTCGCCTCAGCAGGTTCGCTTTGCGCCGCGGGCGATTCCCCGACGTCTTCCTGCGCTCCGGCGGGCAATTCGGCGGCCGCGTCGGTCGAAGTATCCGTTTCGGCTGACGGCGCCTTTTCGTCGGACGCTTCATTCCCGTGATCGTCTTCGGAATTATGATGATGTTTTTTCTTTTTCTTCTTTTTCTTATGATGTCTGCCGAATAACGAAGACTCGTCTTCCGGCTCTGCGGGAGCTTCCGGCTCTGCGGGAGCTTCCGGCTCTGCGGGAGCTTCCGGCTCTGCGGGAGCTTCCGGCTCTGCGGGAGCTTCCGGCTCTGCGGGAGCTTCGGACTCTGCGAAAACTTCGGGTACAGAAACAACCTCGGGCTCTGCGGGAGCTTCGGGAACAGACTTCTTCTGCGCTTCAAACGAAGCGACAGCTGCCGCAAGCGCAGCCTTCTCACCGGTCAGAGCGGAGATCTCGCTTCTCAGAGCATTGAGCTGCTCGGACGCGGCGGCAATATCGGCAGCATATTTCTGTCTTGTCTCATCGGCTTCATCGTCCGCAACGCTTACACCGGCGAGCTCCGCGCGCAGAGATTCCAGTTCCGCACGCACTGCGTCAAGCTCCGAACGTCTTCCCTCAAGCTCGGCGTTGACGCCCTCAAGCTCGGCGTTTTTCTCATCCAGCGCAGCAACGGCAGCCTCAGCCGCCGCGATCTTCGCATCCGACTCCGCACGCACCGCTTCCGCCGCAACGCTCTTTTCCTCAAGCGCCGTTTCCGCATCGGTAAGCTCCGCGGTCAGCGCGTCTCGTTTTGTCTGAAGAAGCGCAAGCTCCGCCTGCAGCGCCTCAAGCGCCTCTTTCGACGCGGATGCGGACGCTTCGACGTCAGCGATATCCTGTTTCGCGCCGTCTTTGATCGCCTGCGCGTCTTTCTCGGCGGCGTCGCGGATCTCCTGCGCCTCCTGCCGGGCGTACGCAAGAACGTCCATCGCCTCTTTGTTGGCGTTGTCAAGGACGATCTCGCTCGCCTTCTGCGCTTCGTCGCGGCTTTGCGCGGCGTCGGCGTTCGCGGTGAATTTGATCTCCTCCGCGCGCTGCATCGCGTCGGCAACGATATTTTCGGACTGCACTCTCGCCTCCGAAACGATCCTCTCCGCCTCGGAGTTGGCTCGCGTCACGATTCCCTCCTGCCCGTCGACGATATCCGTCACGCGGCGGTTCGCCTCGTCGATGATCGAATCTGCGCGGCGGTTCGCGTCGCGGATAATACTGTCTGCCGAGCGCTGCGCGGTGAGAATCGCGCTGCGGATGCTGTCTTCATCCGCGCGGTAATCCTGCACCTTATTCGCGAGTATGGAGATCTTGCGGATCAGCTCGCCGTTTTCACGGTACATCTGATTATAGGAAGCGATAACCTCGCCGAAGTAGCGATTCACTTCCTCCGCGCTGTAACAGCCGTACTCATTCAGCATAAAAGAATGGTTGTTGAGTTGTTCGGGGGTCAGCATGGTATCTTACCTCTTTTCTGCGAAGCTTTCCGCCCCGCTTCGGGACGGACAAAAAACCTCCGCTTAGTTGAAGAACAGACCGCTGCTCTCAAGATTATCAAGCAGATCGCCCATAACGTCGACATTGTAGGGCGTGATGATCACGATATTTTTCGCGATCATTTTCAGTTTCCCGTCGTTGGCGTAGGTCACGCCCTGCAGAAAATCGATCAGACGCGTCGCCGCGTTCTTTTCGCAGTTTTCGAGATTCAGCACCACAGTGCGTTTTTTATTGAGATCGTCCGCGATCAGGAACGCGTCCTCATGCTCGCCCTTCGGCGTGCGGAGAACGACCTGGAGCTTCGCGGTGGTATGGATATCGACGACCTTATCCTCCGCGGAAGAGGCGCGGGTGAACGACGCGTTTTTAAAGATCGGGAAGGACTTGGACGCGCTGTCTTCCTCCGCAGTGCGGGCAGCGGCTTTCTTCGCCCGGCGCTGGGCGTATGTATCCTCCGCGGGTTCCGCTTCGGGGATATCAAAGTCGTTCTGCTCGTCAAAATACTCGTCGTCGGGAGCGACTACATTCGATCTGATCTTGTCCCAAAAACTCATAATATAAATCCTCCAAATAAAATAATCTCAATACCGTCTGCCGCCGAACAGAGAAGAGCCGACGCGCACGAGCGTCGCGCCTTCGAGAATCGCCTCTTCATAATCCGACGACATTCCCATTGAAAGAGTATCCATAGATATATTATCTATATTTTTACCCTTAATGTCAATAAATAATTTATAAGCTTTGCAAAAAAATCTGCGGGAATCCTCTTTTTTTTCGCAAAACGGCGGAATTGTCATAATTCCGCGCACCCGAACCGACGGAAGCGAGGCGATCCGACATACATTTTCCTCAAACCCGTCAAAGGGAAAACCGGTTTTTGAGTCTTCGCCGCCGATATTCACCTCAAGGAGAATATCGGTCCTGACGCCGCGTTTTTCGCTCTCGCGGTCGATCGCCTCGGCAAGATGCAGACTGTCGACCGATTGGATCATCGAAACGTGCGGCAGGATCTTTGCGACTTTATTGGTCTGAAGATGCCCGATCAGATGCTTTTCGACGTCAGCGGGATGCAGCGAATCGAGCTTGGACAGCAGCTCCTGCACCTTGTTTTCGCCGATCAGACCGACGCCGAGGGAGAGCGCATGATTGATGAAGATCGGCTGTACGGTCTTCGTAACCGCCATAAAACGCACGTCGGCGGGCGTTCTGCCGCTTCTGACCGACGCGTCGGCGATCGTTTCGGTGATACGACGGTAATTCTCTTCAATGTCCCTGAAAACAGGGTCAGTCGACAATTTTTCCGTCATACAGATCCACTCCCTCCGTAATTACCTCGTCATAAAGCTTCAGACAGCTGATCGTCAGCTGTTTCACGTTGCCGTTTTCATCCTTTTCGCCGTCGGGATCGTCGATCTTCACATAATCCACATACTCGCCGTCCGCGTTGCGGCATCGGTCGACGATCGTGTAATCCTCGGTGGAATACAGCACGTCGAACGTGCGGAAGTTCGCGATATTATTCCGCAGGATGTATACGCCCCGTACACCGTTGACGATGCGGACCGCTTCGGTCGGGATCCTGAACCCGCTGTAGGAATGCAGCCGGATCGAAGCAAAGGTGGTGCGCAGAGTCGCCAGCTCGTCGTTCATCTCCCGCACGCGAAACACCACCGCGGTGCGATCGCCTGTAGATTCGTTGATTTTATACACCTCGGCGAAAAACGGATCGGAAGCGTTATAAGGCAGCTCGACCTCAAAGGTCGCGCCGACGCTGAAGCTGTTGGCGACCTGCTTGTCGAGCGCGCAGACAAAATACCAGTCGAAGGAATTGACTAGTCTGCCCATCAGAGGCCCCGGCGTTTCCGAGGGCTTCGCCGACATTGCCGCGTCCACGTCGCCGACCGTTACGAGCGAGATATCGTCATAGGGCAGCAAGCTTTCAAAACCGTCGTTATCCGGGTAATAATAACCGCTCTGCGTCGCGGTCACCGAGGTAAACTGCCCCGCCGCGCTGAGCTTTTCACTCGCCTGATTATTCAGCTGACGGATCGTATCTGTAAAGTTTGCGGTAACGCCCGACGCCGTCTGCTTCATCGTAAGATCGGAACGGAACGCGGAAAGGCACTCTCCGACCTGATTGAAATTTCCTCTTCGGATCTGTCTGGAAAGCGCGTACAGCGACATATAGGTATTCTCCGTCAGTACGCCGAAATCCGTATATTGCGACAGAGAATACGAGGAAATGCGGTTATAATAGTTCAATTCGTTCTGCAGTCCGAGATATTCGGTATAGCAGCCCGCCGCTTCTTCCGTCGCGAATACGGCGGCTATGCTTTCGCCCTTCGCTACGCGTCCCCCGCGGTTGATCAGCGGCACGACAAATCCGTTTTCAACGCCGCCCACAAGATACTCGTCGCGAACAGCGTAAATCATGGTATCGACCGTTTCATATTCCACCGAGGAAACCGTCGTCACATGTTCGATATTCCGGAGCCGCCCGCGAAAGAGCTGAACGATCACCGTCGCAAGGCTCACCGCAAGCAGAACCGCGACAACAATCCCGGTTCGGCTGATGCTGCGTTTCGTCATGTGATCTGCCCCTCTTTAAAAAATCGTTCGCATTCCGCTGCCGCGCGTGAAAGGATATCCTCCTCGTCCGCATAGAGGAAAACCGCGTCCTCCTCTCTGCGGAACCATGTCTGCTGCCGCTTCGCGTAATGACGCGTGGCGCGCTTGACCGCCTCTACGCACTCTTCGAGGCTCTTTTTTCCCGCGAAATAATCCCCGAGCTCCTTACAGCCGATCGCCTGTCCCGCAGTAGACGTTATTTTTTTATTATAAACCGTCTCGGCCTCTTTGACAAGACCGTCGGCGATCATTTTTTCAACTCTTTTGTCGATCCGCTCGTAGAGCTTCTGCCGGTCCTTGAAATCGATCACCAGCTTCAGGCTTCTGTACGGTTTTTCCGTCGGGAGATTGCGCGCGCGGTATTCCGCGAGCGTAACGCCCTCCCCCTCGGTGATCTCCAGCGCGCGAAGCACGCGTTTCGGATTTTTAACGTCGATCAGCCCCGGCGCCTGCGGATCCGCGGCGGCAAGGCGGGCGACAAGCGCGTCAAGCCCGTTGCGCGCGAGAAAAAAGGACATTTCCGCGCGAACTTCCGCGCCGACAGACTCATTCTCAAAATGCATCCCGTCCAGCAGCGCGTCGGCGTACTGCCCGGTTCCGCCGCAAAGGAAGACCTTATGCGCGCGCGCGTCGATCTCCCCGATCGCCTTCGCTGCGGCGGGGATATAATCGGCGACGCTGAAATCCGTGCCGACGGGCAGCAGATCGATCAGATGATGCGGCACGCCGCGCATCTCCTCCGGCGTGGGTTTCGCCGTAGAGATCGACATCTCTTTATATATCTGCATCGAGTCGCACGAGACGACCTCGCCGCCGAAGCGCAGCGCGAGATCGATAGCGAGACTTGTCTTTCCGCTCGCCGTCGGGCCGAGCACCGCGACGACGGGTATCTTGTTTTCTTTCATTGAATTCTCCCAAATTGTTTTTCAAGTTCTTTCCGGCTTAATTCGATCAGCACGGGTCTGCCGTGCGGGCAATAGCGTATAGACGGGTCGCTCAGCGCCTTGCCGATCAGCAGGATCGCGTCGTCTTTTGAAATATCCGAGCCCCCCTTGACCGCTGCGCGGCAGGACGCGGAATGATACAGCCAATCGAGCTTTTCCGTCGTCGGCTCAGAGGAATGCGCGAGCAGCTCCCCCGCAAGCTCGGAGATCACGGCCGCAATATCGTCGCCCTCAAACATCATCGGAATTTCACGCACGAGCACAGTGCCGTCGCCGAAATCCGAGATCGAGAAGCCGAGCCGATCAAAAGCCTCGGGGTTCTCAAGCACCGCAGCATACTCCCGCCGCGCGAGCGAAACGCTCTGCGGCAGCAGCATCGCCTGCCGCGCGGTACACGCGCCGCGGGAACGGATCTCGTTAAACAGAATCCGTTCGTGCAGGGCGTGTTTGTCGACGATCAGAAGCTTCCCTTCATATTCGCAGAGCAGATATGTTTTGAAAATTTCGCCGAGATAGACGAAATAGGGCGTCCGCGCCGTTTCCGGCGGCGTTGCCTCCGGCTGTCCGGCAGGCTCCGCCGCGTATACGGATCGTTCTTCTTCCCGCGCAGTCTGCGCCGAGGCCTCTTGAACCGGGAAAGCTTCCTGCGCCGCGGTTTCCGCCGCGGGAGCGGACGGCTCTTCATATTCAATATCGATATTCACGTATCTGCCGAAGCTCTCATCGACGGGCGGATCCGCGGAATCGTCGGGCGAAAGCGGCGGCGGAACGTCATCCTCCTGCGTCGGCGACACAGGCAGCGCGTCTGGCTCCGCCCCGGGGGCTCCGGGACTTGCCGCGCGAACAAAGCTGCCGTCCCCCGGCTCATAAATTGAGACGGCGGCGTTCTTTGTCAGCGTCGGAGCGCCGTTGAACGGCACGTCGCGGTTCACCTGAGCTCTGACCGGTTCCCGGGCCGGGATCTGCGACGCCGTTACGGGCAGATCCATCTGCTCCTGCACGCCGGAGAGCGGCGCCGGAATGTCAAGCATATCGTCAAGAGACAGCGACGGATGACGGTCCTGCTCCCCGATCGCGCTCTTCGCTGCATAATAGATCGCGTTATAGATCCGTTTCTCGTCCGAGAAACGGACTTCTGTCTTTGCCGGATGCACGTTCACGTCCACCGTCCCCGCAGGAACGACGATATTTATAACACAGGCGGGGAATTTGCCCGTCATCGCGCTGTTTTTATATGCGTTGTCAAGCGCCGACGCGCCGAGCGGAATTTTTACGCTGCGGGAGTTGACAAAGAAGTATTGTGAATTTCTCGTCGGCCTGCATTTCCGCGGCAGGGATACCCACCCTTCGGCGCGCACGCCGTCAGTCTCGCACTCACAACGGATCATTCCGTCGCGAAAATCTCTGCCGAACAGCGCCGTCAGTACAGAAGCGGATCTGCCGTCGCCGGAGGTGAAAAGCGTTTGTTTGCCGTCGCGGATCAGCCGGAAGCCGATCTCCGGATGCGCGAGCGCTATCTTCGTCACGACATCGGACACGTAAGTGCCCTCGGTCACATCGCGTTTCAGAAATTTCATGCGGGCGGGCGTATTGTAAAACAGATCCCGCACGACGATCGTCGTGCCGTCCGGACAGCCCGCCTGATCCGCAGATATCTCTCTGCCGCCTTCAATAACATAGCGTGTGCCGAATTCCGCGGCCGCCGTCTTTGTCAGCATTTCAACACGCGCGACCGCAGAAATGGAAGCGAGCGCTTCGCCTCGGAAGCCGAGCGTCAGGATCGCGTCAAGATCCTCCGCCCCGGCGATCTTGCTTGTCGCATGGCTGATAAACGCTTTGGGCACGTCCTCGGGAGCGATACCGCAGCCGTCGTCGGTCACGCGCATATAACGGATACCGCCGTTCTGTATTTCAACGGTGATCTTCGTTGCGCCCGCGTCGATGGAGTTTTCGACAAGCTCCTTGATCGCCGAAGCAGGACGCTCGACGACCTCGCCCGCCGCGATCAGATCCGCGACGGATTTGGGGAGGATGTTGATTTTCGGCATATTATCGCTCCTTTCGTTTGTATCTGATTGACAGACATTAGACATTGGGCATTCGGCAATAGATATGTCAAATATACGCTGTGCGCCTCGGCAGTTGCCTAAGTAAGCGCTGATTAATTCCGGTGCGCAGATTGCGCCGTCAGATTTTTCGTCAGATTGTTCAAAAAGACCGCAGGAAGGCTGTCGCCTTTCAAGGGATTTTTGGGCGATATGACGGGAAAGATGCAAGCAAGGTGCGTGCCG
>JAFRPB010000150.1 GCA_017429345.1 Clostridia bacterium
AAGAGTGGGATGACGTCGCCCCCGCGAAGGGGCGTGGATTGAAATCTGATGAACGACGGATGTTTCCTTGCGATGCTGGAGTCCCCTTGTGAAATCGTGGATTGAAATGTACATTTCGGTTTAGACGATATATCCGGATAGAGACATCCTTCCCGGGTGACGAGAACAGAAATTGACAAAATCGCCCTGTGGATTATTCTCCCTCCCCCATAATCGTATTCCGCTTTACAAACCCGCGGCGACGTGATATATTATATACTGTAAACAAGAAAATCTGCGCAGGCAGAGGAACGGAGAACGGTTATGCGTTTATTATCACTTCTGGCGGTCAGCCGGCAGGCGGCCGCGCTCTCGGAATTTTTCGCGGTGTTCGCAAAGCTTGCGGCGGCGATCTCGTCCTTTAACGTCAAACGGATCGGCGTTCTTATGGTCGCCCTGGGGCAGCTTCTCGGCGCGTCCTTTGCCGACCGTCCGATCACGCCCTATAAGGATTCGATCGATATGAGCCGCTTTGAGCTTGTCTGGCAGGATGAGTTCGACCACGGCTTCGATACCGAAAAATGGGAAGGACACTACGTCTACGGCGCGAACGATACGCAGCTGCGCGATACGGCGTACTGGAACCGCGATCAGGTCAGCTTCACCGACGACGGCTGCATGAAGATCACGGTCGAGTATAAGGAAAACGGGCCGAAGGGGCCGGGATACTATTCCTACGGAATGGAGACCAACCCCAACAAGCGTTACGACGCGGGCTACAAGGGCTATGAGCAGCTATACGGATATTTCGAGATCCGCTGCATCCTGCCCAAGGGCGCGGGGCTGAATCCCGCGTTCTGGCTGCTGACCGACGGCATGTGGGCCGACGATACCGACGGCGGCGTGACCGGCGCGGAGATCGACGTGTTCGAAACGCCCACGGATTACGACGCCGACGACAAGTTTTTCGGCTCGGTCTATCATACGATCCATGTGGACGGCTACGAGAAGGCGCATAAAAAGTCGCTGCTGGGCTGGTACTACGCGAATGATCCGTATGAGGAGTTCAACACCTACGGCGTGGAGTGGAACAGCGAGGGCTACACATTCTATATCAACGGCGTTGAGACCGCGCACAGCGATTTCGGCGGCGTATGTCAGGCGCCGCTGTACCTGATCATCTCTGTCGGCGTGGACGAGAAAGTCGCCGGGAACGATTTTCTTCCCGCGTCCCTGATCGTGGATTACGTCAGGTGTTATCAGTATAAATAAGTAAAATGCCGCGGCGTCGGACCGTTTTGTTTTCGCGTCGCGTTTTTCGTTCAGCAAAGGAGATTCAGAAAAATGAAGTTTATCAATGTGAAAAATTCGCCGGACGTCGCCGCCGACGGAAAAAAGGACGATACGAAAGCGCTGCAGTCATGTCTTGACGCGGCGGAGGAAGGCGGTACGGTATACTTCCCGGACGGAATCTATCTCATCTCAGCGGCGCTGATCTTTTATTCCGGGCAGCATCTCATATTTTCGGACGGCGCGACGCTTCTGCGCTCGGCGAAGAGCGAGCCGGTCACGCGCTATATTCTCGCCTCATATTCCGAACCGTCGGTCGACGGCTATGATGGGACGCACGACGTCGTGATCCGCGGCGGGACCTTCGACGGCAACGCGGAAACCGATGAGTTTCTGACGATCGTGAATACGGTCCGCTGCACAAATATCACTGTTGAGGGCTGCCGCTTCGTGCACGGCGCGGGCTGGCACTGTATCGAGTTCAATTCCACCCGCGGGGCGACCGTGCGCGGCTGCACGTTCGACGGCGCGAGCTATACGCGGCTGCGGGAGGATCTTTCGAACGAGCTGATCCAGACGGACGCGCCGGACGTGAATTCCTACGGTCCCGTCTATGACTGCGACGGGAAGCTGATCGATTTCAGAATGGGGAAAACGCCGTGCGAACAGATCCTGATCGAAAATAATCTGTTCAAATGCGCCGGTTACCCCGCGATCGGGAATCACGGCGACCACGCGCACCGGGAGATCACGATCCGCGGGAATATCTTCGACGGTCCCTGCGCGACGGAGGACGGAAGATCCCGGGGATATGTCACGTTCATGCCGCATGTGACGGGGATCCGCGCCGTCGGGAACGTGTTTCTGACGCACGGTACGGATCCGGGGGAGTGCGGGATATTCCAGATCAAGAACCCCGATCCGGACGCGCTGAGCGAAGAGAACAATCTCGTTCTGTAACGAAATCTGTTATATACAACGCAGCCGCCGGCCGGATCTCCCGGTCGGCGGCTGCGTTATGTGTATTTGTTGACGATCACCGTCCTCATCAATAAAGCGACCAGGCCTTGATCTTCAGAATGACGTCGATGAAAAAGCCGATGATCCGCTGCAGCGCGTTCCCGTCAACGAGTACTCTGGCATAGATATGAACGCCCCGATACTCCTCGAACTCGCCGTCGTCGTTCCTGATTTGTGCCGACACGAGCTTCGCGGAGATCACCGTCACGCCCTTGCCGCACTCGATCTCAACGTCGAGGTCGGAGAGCTTCTCCGGCAGAACGTAACCGTCGGCGGCTTCAAGATCATAGTCGATGTAGTAAGTCCTGCCTGCCTTCACTTCGCCCAGCTGCATCGTGCCCGCGTAATCCGAGATTGAAACCGGGCTGTTTGTCCGTTTCAGGAGAACGACGTTGTCGGACCCGATCCCGATCAGCCGGTCGACATCCTTTTCCGTGCAGCCCGCAATATCGCTGTTCAGCTTCAGGCTGATCCTGCCGGTCTCTGCCAGCGCGGCGGCGGGCAGCAGGCAGCAGAACGCAGTGAAAACCGCCAGAAAGACGGCCAATGATTTTTTCAACATGGAAAATCCTCCTTCTTGAGGCGACGCCGCGCAAATATGAATTCGCGTCTCGCGCTATCTTTATTCCGTTATGTTACATTGCTTTTTATTCTCCAATACCTTCATTGCCCGAATCATTGTGCTGCTGATAGGGTAGGTTTTTCGTTCAACATCAACGAGAACATGTTCCGCTTCGGGATAAGCTCTTGCGAAATATGCTCCGTAAGACGGTTCGCTTGAATAAACGAAATCCATTTTCGGGACCCATTGCCTGACGAGCGGTGTTTCGAGATCCCAGTCCGTTGTGCCGTCTTCGCGTTTTAATGTGCTGTCGTCGATAATGTGAAACTCAACGTTATTGTATAGCAAACAGACTCTTTCCAGCTGTTGGATCCGGGATTCCACCTCAAGTTCGGAGTCATTCATGGTTTTGCGAATTTCTGTTTCGTTTCACCGTTAATAAACATGATAACCACAGCTTTATCGCACTGTTTTGCCGCGATATCGATGCAATACAGATGCCCTTTATGCATCGGCAGAAATTTCCCGCCGTAAAAACCGACGATCATAACGGATACCTCCCGATTTTTTTCGGTAAATGCCGCCGCTGTAAAGTTCGATTCGGTCTTGCTGCTTTTGAGTATAGCATGAGTATAGCAGATAAAGCGTTTGTTTTCAAGAAAGATATATGATTATTGGGGACGCCTTTCCGCCCGTTTCGGCTGATCCCGCGCTGTACAGCTGCGGCGGTCGTTAACGCGCCGACTCGTTTCCCGTTTCTTTATGCGCACGAGAACGGGGTCGGTATAAATTGAAATGAATTCAGATTTATCGGTAAGGTTGGGGAACGTCTCGCTGCCCGCGATCCGTCCCCCAAGGGACTCTCCACTCGTTACGGAGACAGTCCACCGGACTGTCT
>JAFRPB010000151.1 GCA_017429345.1 Clostridia bacterium
GGGGGCGCGGATCTCCGGTGGAGATCTCTGCCGCAGGCAGAAGCGCCGACCGAGTTGCGGGTTGCCGGTGGCAACCTCTGCGTTTTAGACGCAGAAGCAACGACCGAACCGGCAGGTGAGAACGGCAGGCGAGACTCTTGCCCCGTCCGAAACTCCACTCTCCACTCTTCACTCTTTAAACTGTAAATACAGATTTAACGGCTTCGCCGGAAATCTGTATTTAATGATGGAACAGCCGCATTCCCGTAAACGCCATCGTGATGCCCTGCTTGTTGCATTCCTCGATCACGTTGTCGTCGCGGATTGAGCCGCCGGGCTCGGCGATATACGAAACGCCGCTGCGCTTCGCGCGGATGATGTTGTCGCCGAAGGGGAAGAATGCGTCGCTGCCCAGCGCCACGCCGGTGAGTGAGTCGAGATACGCTCTTTTCTCCGCCTTCGTGAATTCCGAGGGCTGCTCGGTGAACAGGCGCTGCCATTCGCCGTCGCGCAGCACGTCGTCTGCGTCGTCGGAGATATACACGTCGATCGCGTTGTCGCGGTCGGGTCTGCCGATCTCGGGCTTAAACGGCAGATTCAGCACCTTTTCGTGCTGGCGGAGATGCCAGTTGTCCGCTTTGCTGCCCGCAAGACGCGTGCAGTGGATGCGCGACTGCTGCCCGGCGCCGACGCCGATCGCCTGTCCGTCCACCGCGTAGCAGACGGAGTTGGACTGCGTATACTTGAGCGTGATGAGCGAGATGATCAGGTCGCGCTTCGCGCTGTCGGGGAATTCCTTGTTTTCGGTCACGATATTCGCGAGCAGCGCCTCGTCGATTTTGAAATTGTTGTGTCCCTGCTCAAAAGTCACGCCGAAAACCTGCTTGCGCTCCAGAAGCGCCGGTTCGTAAGCGGGATCGATCTTCACGATGTTGTAATTGCCCTTTTTCTTCGTTTTGAGGATCTCCAGCGCCTTTTCGCTGTAGCCGGGGGCGATGACGCCGTCCGAGACTTCGCGCTTGATGAGCAGCGCGGTGGTCTCGTCGCACTCGTCGCTCAGGGCGATCCAGTCGCCGAAGGAGGACATGCGGTCGGTGCCGCGGGCGCGGGCGTAGGCGCAGGCGAGGGGCGACGCGTCAAGCCCTTCGATATCGTCGACGAAGCAGGCTTTTTTCAGCTTCTCGGGCAGGACCGTGCCGACGGCGGCGGAGGTGGGGCTGACGTGCTTGAAGGAGGTCGCAGCGGGCTGGCCGAGCGCTTCCTTCAGCTCCTTGACGAGCTGCCAGCTGTTGAACGCGTCGAGGAAATTGATAAAGCCCGGTCTGCCGTTCAGGATCTCGACGGGCAGGTCGCTGCCGTCGTCCATAAAGATGCGCGCGGGCTTCTGGTTCGGGTTGCAGCCGTATTTAAGCTCAAACTCTTTCATTTTTTCTTCTCCTTCTCTTTCTGTTATTGATTCTTGTTCACGATGCGGGTCTCGGTCTCGCCGGTGGCGATGTCGATATAACGGGTGAACAGCGAGATCTTGTTGTCTTCGTCGAGGGCGTTCCAGACCGTGTCGGTGAACGCGTCGATATCCTGATCGTCAAGGATAAGCGTTTTCGGCTCGCCCTCGAAGGACGGCAGCGGATCGCCGTTCTTTTTATAGGTATGGATGAATTTCGCGACGCCCGCTTTCGGCGCGGAATAGGCGTAGGTGAAGCGCTCGACGCTCGAAGGATCTCCCTCGGCGCTCTTGATGATCGAGAGCGCGAAGTTCATGCCGTCCGCGTCGCGGCGCACGATGCCGGAGATGCGGGGCGTGTAGTTGGGCGCGTCGTCTTCGAAGGTGCGGGTGCGCAGCGCCTGCTCGAAGGTCTGCTGACGGTCCATCAGCTCGTAGATCGTGTCGGTCTGGTCGCCGTTGGTGACGATGGTCTTGTTGCCGAGCACGCGCACGGGGGAGTAGATGATCAGATGCGGGTCGACCATTTTGGACTCGTCGAACGCCTTCGTCTTGAGCCCGTCCCCGTCGGGAACGAACACGCGGTTGCGGCTGTTGACGCTTCTGCCCATGATGAAGTAGGCGATGACCGCCTTTTCGCCGTCGGCGCTTCTGCCGAGAATGATGCCCCTGCCGTGATAGGGGAGGGAGGTGAGTTCGTCGCGGATGGATAAAATTTTCATATGGAACGCTCCTATTCTGTATTTTTGATATATTGATCTATTATTAAAAATGAGAAATGAGGAATGAGGAATGAGGAATGAACGACGGGGTTTCACCCCGTACCCCATTATAGATGTAGGTAAAATGTTTTTTGTTCCACTTTTCGCTATTTATTGTTAATTCTACAAGGGAAAGAATTTCTTTGACATGTCTGTTACGAGCGCAGCGAGTAATAAGGCTCCGGGGCGCCTGCCCCAAATCTATGATTTGGTTGGCGGATCGGATTTTTATTATTCAAGTCGCGAAGCGACTTCCGACATTCCTCATTCCTCACTCCTAATTCCTCATTGACTTTTATTCTTTGCCGTCAAGAATAAAAGTTCTTCCGTCCTTTACGACGATCCTGTCCTCACAAAACAGCCTGACCGCCTTCGGCATCAGCTCGCTCTCGGCCTCGGCCATGATCCGCTTCTGCAGCGTTTCGGGGGTGTCGCCGTCGCGGACCTCGACCGCTTTCTGCAGGATGATCGGTCCCGCGTCGCACTCGTGGATCACAAAATGCACCGTCGCGCCCGAGAGCTTCACGCCCTTCGCGAGCGCCGCCTCGTGCACGCGAAGACCGTAATAGCCCTTGCCGCAGAAGGAGGGGATCAGCGCGGGATGGATATTGATTATTTTATAAGGAAACGCTTCGAAGACCTGCTCGTCGATGATCGTCATGAAGCCCGCGAGCACCACGAGGTCCGCTTTTGCCTTAAGCAGCGCGTCGCGGATCGCGGCGGAATACGCCGCGATATCGGGGAAATCCCTGCGCACGAGCACCTCGGTCGGGATCCCGTGCTTTGCGGCTCTCGTGAGCGCGTAGGCGTCTGGATTCGACGAAATGACGAGCGTCACGCGGCTCTCGCCGAGCTCGCCCCGGTCCTGCGCGTCCAATATGCTCTGCAGATTCGTGCCGCCGCCCGAGACGAGCACGGCGATATTTTTCTTACTCAATGCAGACGCCCTCGCTGTCCGGAACGGTCTCGCCCATGATATAGGCGTCGACGCCGTTCTCTTTCAGGATGCGCACCGCCGCGTCCGCGTCCGTCGGCGCGACCGTGCAGCACATGCCGACGCCCATGTTGAAGGTGTTGAACATATCCCGTTCCGGGATATTGCCTTCCTTCTGCAGAAGTTCGAAGACCGGCGGGATGCGCAGTTTCTTTTTCTCGATGCGCACGCCGAGCCCCTCGGGGATCGCGCGCGGGATGTTCTCGTAAAATCCGCCGCCGGTGATGTGGGCGACCGATCGGACGGCGAGTTTGTCGATGAGCGCGAGCAGGGGTTTTACGTAGATCCGCGTGGGCTCGAGCAGCGTCTCGCCGATGGTCCTGCCGCCCAGCTCCGCGGGCGCGTCGAAGATCCGTCTTGAGTTTTCCACGTCGAAGATCTTGCGCACGAGGGAGAAGCCGTTTGAGTGCACGCCGCTCGAGGGCAGCGCGATCACCGCGTCGCCCGCTTTGACCGCGGTATGGAACAGAATTTTATCTTTATCCACGACGCCGGTGGAATAACCGGCGAGGTCGTATTCGTCCTCGGGATAGAAGCCGGGCATCTCCGCGGTCTCGCCGCCGATCAGCGCGCAGCCTGCCTGCACGCAGCCGTCCGCCACGCCCTTAACGATATTCGAAATGCGCTCGGGCACGTTTTTGCCGCAGGCGATGTAATCGAGGAAGAACAGGGGCTTCGCGCCGCAGCAGATGATGTCGTTGACGCACATCGCGACGCAGTCCACGCCGACGGTGTCGTGCTTGTCCATCAGGAACGCAAGACGCAGCTTCGTGCCTACGCCGTCGGTGCCGCTGACGAGCACGGGCTTCTGAATTCCCGTAAGATCGAGCTCGAACAGACCGCCGAAGCCGCCGATGCCTGCGATGGCGCCGGGCGTCACGGTGCGGGCGATATGGCGCTTGATCAGCTCGACCGCTTTATAACCCGCCGTGATGTCCACGCCCGCGTTTTTATAGCTCTCGCTGTAGCTCTCGCTCATCATTCGTCCTCCTTGTTCTCCGAAATTTTACTCTCGAATTTGCTCTTCGCCTGGACCTCGGGGATCCTCGTGCAGTATTCGCCGCTGAAGCAGCCGATGCAAAGCCCGTGCGCCTCTCCCTGCGGGGTAAGCGTCTTGACGCGGTCAAAGCGCATATAGGCGAGGGAGTCCGCGCCGATGATATCCCGGATCTCCTCCACCGTATGGTGGCATGCGATCAGGTTTTCTCGCGAGTCGATGTCCGTGCCGTAGTAGCAGGGATTCAGGAACGGCGGCGAGGAGATGCGCACGTGCACCTCTGCGGCGCCCGCGTCGCGCAGCATCTTCACGATGGGGCCGGAGGTGGTGCCGCGCACGATGGAGTCGTCCACCATCACGACGCGCTTGCCCTTGACCGTCGCCGCCATCGCGTTGAGCTTGATGCGCACGCGGTCCTCTCGGGTCTTCTGCCCGGGGGCGATGAAGGTCCTGCCGATGTATTTGTTCTTGATGAAGCCGATGCCGTAGGGGATGCCCGAGGCGTAAGCGAAGCCCAGCGCTGCGTCGAGACCGCTGTCCGGCACGCCGATGACGACGTCCGCGTCCACGGGACTGTCGAGCCACAGATATTCGCCCGCTTTTTTGCGCGCCTCGTGAACGGATGCGCCCTCGATCACGGAATCGGGCCGCGCGAAATAGATATACTCAAAAACGCACAGGTTCCGTTTCGCGGTTCCGCAATGATCGCGGATCGAGAAAATATTGTTCTTTTCAAAGACGAGCACCTCGCCGGGCTCCACTTCGCGGATCAGCCTGCCGCCGACCGCGTCGATCGCGCAGCTCTCCGAGGCGATGATATAGCTGCCGTCGCTCTCGCGGTAGCCGTAACATAAGGGGCGGAAGCCGTGCGGGTCGCGCGCGGCGATCAGCTTCGAGGGGGACATGATGATCAGGGAATACGCGCCGTCGAGCCGGTCCATCGCTTTATTGACTGCCTGCTCGATCGAATCGGAGCGCAGACGCTCCTTTGTGACGATGTAGGAGATCACCTCTGTATCGCTCGTCGAGTGGAAGATCGAGCCCTGCAGCTCGAGCTCCTTTCGCAGTTCGTAGGAGTTGATCAGGTTGCCGTTGTGCGCAAGGGCCATATGCCCTTTGACGTGGTTGACCACCATCGGCTGCGCGTTTTTGCGCCCCGCGTTGCCGGTCGTCGCGTAGCGCACGTGCCCGAGCGCCATATTGCCCGGCCCGAGCGACGCGAGCCGGTCCGGGGTGAACACGTCGTTGACGATGCCGTTGTCCTTATGATAATTGAATACGCCGTCGTCGTTCACGACGATGCCGCAGCTCTCCTGCCCGCGGTGCTGCAGGGCGAACAGCCCGTAATAAACCGAGCTTGCCAGTTCGCTTGTTCCCGGCGCGAAAATGCCGAAAACACCGCATTCCTCTCTGATTCCGCTCATAAATAATTCCTTTCCGCCGCAGAACGCGGCCGTCCCAGTGTCCCGCAAAAAATGCGTGATGCGGAACGCGCGACAGCTCTTTGCGCCGCGTATTCCGCATGTTCGTTTATCCGAAGATCCGCTTCATCATTTCCGCGTATGCGTCCTCGACGCCGCCGAGGTCTCTGCGGAAGCGGTCCTTATCCAGTTTTTCGTGGGTGGTCGAATCCCAGAACCGGCAGGTGTCGGGGGAGATCTCGTCCGCGAGGATGATCTTTCCGTCGGGCGTTCTGCCGAATTCGATCTTGAAGTCGATCAGGTCGATGTTGATCTTTTTGAAGAAATCCTTCAAAAAATCGTTGATTTTAAAGGTGTACGCCGCGATCGTGTCGAGCTCCTCCTTCGTCGCCCAGCCCATGGCGAGAATGTGGTAGTCGTTCACCATCGGGTCGCCCAGATCGTCGTCCTTATAGCAGTATTCGAGGATCATGGTCTTGAGCGCCGTGCCCTCGGGGCAGCCGACGCGCTTGGAGAACGAACCCGCCGCCACGTTGCGCACGATGACCTCGAGCGGGACGATCGATACCCTGCGCACGAGCGCGTCGCGGTCGTTCAGCTCCTCGACGAAGTGCGTCGGGACGCCCTCTTTCTCAATAAGACCCATCAGGTAATTCGACATTTTGTTGTTTACGACGCCCTTGCCGCGGATCGTGCCCTTCTTCAGCCCGTTGAACGCGGTCGCGTCGTCCTTGTAGGAGACGATGCAGTAAGCCGGATCGTCCGTTGCGAAGACCTTCTTTGCCTTGCCTTCGTACATTTGCTCTCTCTTTTCCATGTTTTTATCTCCTTCCGAATTGAATACATATCGTACAGTGTGAAGAGTTAAGAGTGGAGAGTGAAGTTTCGGACGGAGCAAGAGTCTCGCCTGCCGTTCTCACCTGCCGGTTCGGTCGTTGCTTCTGCGTCTAAAACGCAGAGGTTGCCACCGGCAACCCGCAACTCGGTCGGCGCTTCTGCCTGCGGCAGAGATCTCCACCGGAGATCCGCGCCCCC
>JAFRPB010000152.1 GCA_017429345.1 Clostridia bacterium
CGCTCATCCCTCATCGCTCATCCCTCATCGCTCATCCCTCATCGCTCATCCCTCATCGCTCATCCCTCATCCCTTTTTCCTTTTCCCTTTCCTCTACTGCGCAGCCGCTCATTTCGGGACTCGGGCCTTTGTTATTGACATACTGCGCCGGATATAATATTATTGTAGATGAAACACAACGTCAAAAAGCGGAAAGGGGGCTTCCGGTATGAGAAACGTCGTTCTGCTCGGTCTGCAGGACTCAACGAACCTCGGCGACACGCTGGTTTTCGCGTGCACCGAACGAATCATTGCGCAAATACTCAAAAAGCACGGGCGGCGCGATATCGGATCCGTTTCCGTCGATATGTACGGCGAAGAATGCTACGGCGCGCTCGACGCCCTTGCCGCGAAAAAGGACGAAATGCCTGCGGACGAGATGCGGCAGGCGAGAAAAGAAAAGGTCGTCTCCTGCGCGGCGGAACGGGCGCGGGCGTTCATTACTCAAAACACGGCGGCGGTCATCTTCTTCGGCGGCGGGATCGTCAAACCCGGGCATTCGCTGAAGCTCGGGTACTGTATGGAACCCTATCTCCGCCGGGCGGACGAACTCGGCGTGCCGGTCATGATCAGCGCGGCGGGTGTGGACGGATACGACGCGGAGGACGACGAATGCCGCGTCTTTGCGGAAATCCTCAATCTGCCGTGTGTGAAAACGGTCACGGTGCGCGACGATATCGAACTGCTGCAGCGGGCGTATGTAACTTCCCCCGAAATCAGGGTAAAAAAAGTCCCCTGCCCGACGATGCTGAGCAAAGAACTGTTTCCGATGCCGCCGCGCAGGGAGACCGGCGTGATCGGCCTGGGCGTGATCAAACCGAAAAAAATGACCGAGCTCCACCCGGACTTCACCGAAAACAGGCAGATCGCCCTCTGGACCGAAATTATCTCCGAGGTCGAAAAACGCGGTTACCGGTGGCGGTTGTTCACGAACGGTCTTGCCTCCGATTTCCGGTTTATTCCCGAGATCCTGACCGCCGCAGGACGGACCGTGTCGAACGACACAGTTCTGCCGAATCCCCGGAACGTGCACCGGCTGCTGCAATACTGCAGCGCCTTCGACGGGATCGTCGCCTCGCGGTTCCACGCCGCGGTCCCGGCGTACAGCTTCGGCGTCCCCTTCGTCGAGCTCGTGTGGAATATCAAGCAGACGCATTTCGCGAAGGATATGCACCTCGAAGACAGCTTTTTCGACCCGGAGACCGCTTCTCCCGCACAGATCGTCGGCAAGCTGTTTGAGAATATGAAAGATCCGCGGCCCGAATGCCCGGTCGATCCGCAGGATACCGTCGACGAACTCGAGCGTTTTCTGACGGATTATTGTTTGAAGTGAACGGTGAACGGTGAACAGTGAAAAGTGAACGGTAAACGTGAACGGTGAACAGTTTACAGTCAACCGGAAATCGATTCTATAATCAAATCGCGCAGCGATTTCCTACACTCCACACTTCACTCTTCACACTCCACACTGCCGGCAACTGCGGCGAAGCCGCCTCTCTCCGCTCTTACACCTTGCACCTTACACCTTGCACCTTACACCTAAAAAAGGATAAAAAAATGGACGAACAAAAAGAAAAAGCCATACTGATCGGTATCGACGACGGCACGTATGATTCGGAACACTCGATCGACGAGCTGCGGCTGCTTGCGGATACCGCAGGAGCCGAAACCCTGTTAACCGCGATCCAGCAGCGCCCTGCGCCGGACGCAGCGACCTTTATCGGCGTCGGCAAGCTGTTCGAGATCCGCGAGATCGCCGAGGCGAATGAGGCGGACCTGCTGATCTTCGACGGCGAGCTCACCCCGACGCAGCAGAGAAATATCGAAAAGCTGACCGATATCCGCACGATCGACCGCACGACGCTGATCCTCGACATCTTCGCACTGAACGCAAAAAGCGGCGCGGGCAAGCTGCAGGTCGAGCTCGCCCAGCTCAATTACATGCTGCCGCGCCTCGGCGGCAAAGGTACGGAGCTTTCGCGTCTGGGCGGCGGCATCGGCACGCGCGGACCGGGCGAAAGCAAGCTCGAGAGCGACCGCCGACACATCCGCAGGCGTATAAAATACATCGAAGAAGAGCTGAAGCGCACCGAGAAAAACCGCGCCCTGATCCGCGGGGCGCGCAAAAAGCGCGGCGTCGTCACCGTCGCCGTAGTCGGCTACACTAACGCGGGCAAATCGACGCTTTTGAACGCGCTGACCGACGCGGGCGTGCTCGCGCAGGATAAGCTTTTTGCGACGCTCGACCCCACCTCCCGCGCGCTCAAGCTGCCGGACGGGCGCTCGGTCATGCTGATCGACACGGTCGGATTCATCTCCCGCCTCCCCCACACGCTCGTGGAGGCGTTCAAATCCACGCTGGAGGAAGCCGCCGGAGCGGATTTGATCCTCAACGTATGCGACGCTTCGGACGAGCATTTCGACGAGCACCTGCGCATTACGCGCGATATCCTGACCGAGCTCGGCGCGGGCGCGACGCCCGAGGTCACGGTGCTGAACAAATGCGACGCCTGCGCGGACGTATTCATGCTGCCGTTCGGGCGGCACGTGGTGCGCATCTCCGCGCTGCAGAAAAAAGGACTTGACGAACTGCTCGACGAGATCTCGAAAGCCCTGCCCGACACCGTGCGCCGTGTCGAGCTGCTGATCCCGTACACGGACGGCGGCGCGGTCGCCTCCCTGCGGGAGCTCGGACGCGTCGAAAACGAAGAATACACCGAAAACGGCGTGCGCGTCACCGCCCTGATCGACAAACGGTATCTGTCGAGGTTTGAGAAGTACGGTAAATTCTGATATATCGGGATGTTGGGCACACCCGCCGGTAGCACGGCAGACCTCTGCCGTTTTGAATGTCGTTGCGGGCGGGCGGCATAGAATGGCGTCCCGTCCCGACGGCATTCAACTTTAAATTTCGTTGACTGAGATCGATTTTTTATTGCGTCGTACGTCGCCGGGGTATGCACAGGCAAGCCTGCACATACCCGCAGCGCCGCACGAAACGGCAGAGGTCTGCCGTGCTACCATGTGTGCCCGACACCGCGGGAAACATCCCGTTAAATCAGAATTTGACGAGCAAAGGGACGTCCGTTCGGACGTCCCTTTGCTCGTCAGAATGCGAAATATTTATGCAGCAGCTTCTCCGTCCGTTTGCCGAGGGCCGTCAGAAGCGCGGCGGCCTCCTCCTTTTCCTCCGGCGTGCCGACGGCGTACTGCCGCATCAGCCGTCCTTCTTCGAAGCAGAGCTCGTCGTGGATCGGGAAATAATTCTTAAGCAGGAAGCAGGCGTAGCGCATCAGCCGCGTCTCGCCCACGATGCGGAATTCCGCGCTGATCGTGTCGATCGCAACGGAGAAAAGATTCTTGATCGAGCCGATCAGATCCGCGCGCTCGTTTTCGTGCGCGAAAACCATGGTCGCGCAGATAAAAGCGTTGCGGTTGCTCTCATACGAGGAATGGCTGTCGGTGCTGCCGACGATGGGGAAAACATTTCCCTTCGACCGCTCGTCGTAATACCGCGCGGTCTGAAAGCCGTTCTGCTCGAAATAGTTCTCGCCGCCGAGCACCTCGAACGCGTCGAAGAAGCGCTGCTCCATCATGTAATCCGTGAAGCGTTCGGGCACGTGATAGACGTTTGCGCGCCAGTTCGGGTGCGCGAAGATGCCCAGACCGTTTCCCTTGCGGATCTCGTCGAAGATCCAGCGGTAGGTCGCGACCGTCGTCGGCTCGATATCCCCGGGTACGTCAAGCGTATCCGCGATCGCCTGCATCTTCGCCATAAACTCCTCAACGGTCATCACGTCGGGCACGTCGTTTTCGCGGATCGCGCGGTATCGCAGATCCTTGCCCCGCTCGTTCGTCGCAGTCCCCTCGATCAGCGCGTTTATACTGTATTCACCGCCGAAATTCACGATATGCACGTCATTTTCCTTGCCGTAAACGTCGGGCAGGTGGATCTCCTCGCCGGGCACGATATTCAGCGCGATCGGCAGCTCCCGATAGAAATCCCGCGCCTCGAGCGAGGGATAATATCGCCGGTGGTCGCTGACGACCATAAAATCGTAGCCGTATTTCCTGTAATTCGCTGCGACGACGGCGGGGATCTGACTGCCGTCGGACCGCGTGGTGTGGATGTGCAGGTCGCCGATAAACGGATAGCGCTTCGCAAGCTCGCCCTCAACGCAGTAAACGGAGAGCTGAACGAGGCGCTTGTCCTCGCCGTCGAACACGCGGATGAGATACTCCTGCTCGCTGTCGAAGGTGTAACGGAACGCAAAATTCCCGTCGCCGTCGCTCTTCACGGCAAGATCGCGGAAGTCGCCAAGACGCGGATAGTCGCGCGGTTTGCCCCGGTCCATCGCGCAGACCGTGAACTTGTATTCGGTATCCGGGGCGAAAACCGGCCTGCCGCCGGTCTGCCTGATATGTATTTCCGCTTCCTTCCCCGCGGCGAACACCTTCGGAAAAATATCGAAATCGTTCAGAACATCCTCTTTTTTGTATGCCATATCAATCTCTCCTTTCGGGTTTGGGAATATTATATTACTCGGCAATAAGATTTGCAAGTATATTCTGATTTATCGGGGTGTAAGGCAATAGGCAGCAGGCAATAGGCAGTAGGTAACAACCCGGGGCGCACAGCGTATATTTGACCGGTCTATTGCCTAAGTAAGCGCTGATTAATTCCGGTGCGCAGATTGCGCTGTCAGATTTTTCGTCAGATTGTTCAAAAA